>CAMAUF010000191.1 GCA_945861295.1 bacterium
CGGCACGATCAACCTCTTCGCGGGCTTCCCGCCCAATTCGCTGCACCAACTCGACCTCAACCGCGTCCA
The DNA here is from genome assembly GCA_945861295.1 of bacterium. Lineage (GTDB taxonomy): Bacteria > Chloroflexota > Dehalococcoidia > Tepidiformales > Tepidiformaceae > CAMAUF01. The sequence goes on from CAMAUF010000191.1 coordinate 70, forward strand.
TTACGACGAAATCCGCATCCTCGGGACGCAGAACGCGCCGTTCCCGCTGTATGCCCGGGCCGCGGCGATGCTCCCGCGCCTGCCGCAAATCGACCGTGTGATCACGAACCGTTACACCTTGGCCGAAGCGGCGACGGCTTATTCGGCGCGGCTCGGCAAGGACGGGCTGAAGTCCGCCATCGTGATGGCGTAGGCGCCGCCAGCTTCGGGTACACTGGCGGCATGGCCATCGAAGTCGCGCTATCGGAGTTTGTCGCCCACTCGGAGGCGTACCTGCGCCGTGTCCAGGACGAGGGTGAAGAGCTGCGGGTTTCGCCGGACACGGGCGGCCACCGCGGTGCGCCTTTAGCTGGAGGCTTTCAACAGCCTTTCACATGGGAACAGTTCATCGACCTCATGACGAGCCTGCCGCCGATGGACCCGGACGACACAGAAGCGTTCGCCAAGGCGATTGAGGACGGTCGCCAGGAGCTCAACGCTCAGCCGTTGCCAGAGTACTCGTGGGATTAGAAGTAGACTCGTCGGCCTTCATCGCCGTAGAGCGACGTGGTCTCGGAATCGCCGAGCTTCGAGACGCCTTTCCAGGTGAAACCTTGGTCACCTCCGTCGTGGTGGTCAGCGAGCTGCTTCACGGGGTAGAACGGGCTGCGTTAACCCACAAAGCGGAGCGGCTCAGACGGGTCGAGGCCTTCATCCGCTCGATTCCCGTGATCCCGGTCGACCTGGATGTGGCGCGGAGCCATGCGAAGCTCCGGGCGGAGCTTGGACGCTCAGGTCAGCCAATCGGGCCACACGACCTCTGGATTGCCGCGACGGCCCTCGCCTACGGCCACGGCGTGCTCACCCTGAACGAGCGCGAGTTTCGCCGCGTGCCAGGCCTCCGCGTCGAAGTCCTGGCGGGTCCGTAAGGCGGCCCAGCCCAGGGCGAGCGTGCCGCGTCCGAGGCCAGGCCGCCCGCGATGCCCCGCTCTTCGGCGTATGCCACAATCGTCAGTGCATACACAAGGGCCGCGCGACGCCCCGCATGCGAGGGGAACCTGCCTTGGCGCTCTATCGCTCGATCATCGACCTCATCGGAAATACACCGCTGGTGGAGCTCAGGTCTCTCGCGCCGCGGCCGGACGTCCATATCTACGCCAAGCTCGAAGGGCAAAACCCGACCGGCTCCGTCAAAGACCGCATCGCCAAGTATATGATCGAAGCGGCGGAGCAGCGCGGCGAGCTGAAGCCCGGCGACACGATCCTCGAGCCGACCTCTGGCAACACCGGTATCGGGCTCGCCATGATCGGCCGGGTGAAGGGCTATCGTGTGGTTTGCGTGATGCCCGAAAACGTCAGCGCCGAACGCACCCAACTGTTGCGCGCCTTCGGCGCGGACATTATCTACACGCCGGGCGACCTCGGCTCGAACGGGGCCATCGCTCACGCCAAGCAGGTGGTCGCGGAGAACCCAGGCAAGTATTACTTCCCGTATCAGTATGGCAACGAGGCGAACCCGCGCGCCCACTACGAAACCACCGGCCCCGAAATCCTGCGCGACCTGCCGCAGACCACGGCGTTCATCGCCGGCCTCGGCACCGGCGGCACGCTGACCGGGACGGGGCGCTACCTGAAGGACACGAAGCCCAGCGTCCGCGTGATCGCCGCTGCCCCACACCCGGGCGACATGGTCCAGGGCCTCCGCGCGCTCGAGGACGGCTTCATCCCTGAGATCTTCGACGAATCGGTGCTCGACGGGAAGATCGTGGTCGACTCCAAGAGTTCGTTCGCGATGGCGAAGGAACTGACCCAACGCGAAGGCCTCTTCGTTGGCGTCAGTTGCGGCAGCGTCGTCCGCGCCGCAATCAAGGCCAGCGAGCGCCTGGCCGGGGAACAACACATCGTCTGCCTGTTGGCCGATGGAGGCTGGAAGTATCTCTCTTCCAACCTCTGGACCGTCGAATGGGACGACCAGCCCGACGGGGTGGAGAGTAAGATCTGGTGGTAGCGCCCCCGCAACCTCCTCGTCCTACCCCCACGACCGCCAGCAGAGCTAGCCGAGCGCAGCGGCCTTCTTCTGGCTTTCCCGGTGCGGCGTGATCGGGCCATGCGATCCCGAGGCGGCAAGCACCAACGAGTTCTGGAAGGTCGGCTCACAGGCGGCACACAGGTCGTATACCAGCCCGCGCTGACCCCATTCCATGACCCGACTGCACCAAACGCAGATGACTGACTTGGTAACCGACATAATGCGCCCCTCCTGAATAGCGGTTCACTCAGTCAGCGGGGGCGCGCCGTAACCATTACGTTACGTCCACGGTGTCGCCCGGACGAGGGCAATTCTCGTGATGAAAGAGTGTACGAATGGTGACGCGAGCTACAGGATGACAAGCACGATCCCGGCGACCGAGAGCGCCGTCCCGCCGATAGTCCGCCGCGAGACCTTTTCCTTTAGGAACAGAACGGAAAGCGGCAGCGCCAACATCGGCGAGCTGGCGTTGAGGATCGTTGTCCGCGCGGCGCCCGCCTCGCCAATCGCATAGACGTAGAGCAGGCTGCCGAAGAGCGTGCCGACGAGCCCCAGCACCGTCAGGGCCACGAGCGTGGGCCGGTGCGTGACGGCCGCCTTGAGGTCCGCCCGGCCGAACGCGGCCATGAACACAACCATCCCGATCGCGCCGGCCGGCGTCCGGATGGCCGACGCGGGAATAGCTCCGAGGTCGCCACGCGCGTCCGCGAGCCACAGCGTGGCGGCGGCCCAGGTGACGCCGACGCCAACCACCATGAGATAGGCGGTGCGGTCCAGCCCGCCCGCTGCCTGTGCGCCCGTCCGCGAGCGGACGATCAGCAAGATTCCGGCGGCCACCAGGGCCGCGCCCGCGCCCTGATACCAATGCACCTCCTCGTCCAGCAGCAGGATCCCGCCCCCAATAGTCAAGAGGATGAACAGCGTCATCGTGATCGTGAAGGCGCGCTGAACACCCAAGCGGGCCAACGCCATGATGTAGAGCGTGTCTCCGATCGCGTAGGCGAGGATGCCGCTGCCGATCATCGCGAGCACGGCCGACGCCGGCGCCTCGGCGAGGTCGCCCGTTTGGCCCGAAAGCAGCAACAGGACGGGGATGGCGAGCGACGCGATGATCAGCCGGACGGTGCTGATCGCGGCGGGCGTGACGCGCGCGGAGAGCGAGGCCATGGCGACGCTCGTCGCCGACCAGGTGAAGGCGGCGATCAGCGCGGCAGCTTCGCCCATGGCCGCTCATTAGGCGGTGGCGCCGCCGCTGGCGCAAGGGCGGCGCCTCGCGCCGTCTCGGGGAGGTCGTCAACGATTGCGCACAGGGCTTCGTCATGGCGCCCCCATCGTGCACGCCAGTTCGGGCGGAACGCGAGCGGGCTTCGCCAGCCGCAACCTGCTATCGTGCGCACGCAATCCCGCCCTTGGAGTTCGCGCCATGCCCTATCCCGAGTACGAGAACATCATCGTCGAGCCGCTGACGGGCGACGACCAAGGCGTCGTCCGCCTGACGCTGAACCGGCCCCAGGCCCTGAACGCCCTCTCGGCCGGCCTCTTGGACGACCTCTTCGACGCCGTCGACCGGTTCGATGACGACCCTCGCGGCTACGTCCTCATCATTCGCGGGGCCGGGAGGGCGTTTTCACCGGGCTACGACCTCGTCGGGCGGCGCACGGTCGAGCCTGGCGCGCCCGGCGATATGCTCGCCGAGCAGAGCGTCGGCCGCTCCCGCCGGATCATGCTGGATTCGGTCGACCGCTACCTGCGGCTCTTTAATCTGCGCAAGCCGACGATCGCGCAGGTCCACGGGCACTGTATCTCCGGCGGCACCGAGCTCGCCTCGATGTGCGACTTCCTGATCTGCGCCGAGGACGCCAAATTCGGGCACATCGCCGGGCGCCACATGGGCACGTTGCGGACGCTCTCGCTCCTGCCCTGGACGGTGGGGTACAAGCGGGCCAAAGAACTCTTTATGACGGGCGAGCTGATCGACGGCAAGACGGCGGCCGAGTGGGGTTTCGCGAACCGGGCCGTGCCGCTCGAGGATCTCGAAACGGCGACGCTGCACTTCGCGCGGAAGATCATGCGGGTCCCGCTCGAGGTGAACTCGCTGCACAAACACGCCGTGAACCGATGGATGGAGATCCAGGGGCTGCACCCCGCTGTGCATTCGGCGGCCGAGTTCGACGTCTACACCGCCTTCATCGATGGCCGTCCCGGCTTCCGCGAGCGTGTGGAAAAGGACGGCCTGCGGGAGGCACTGAAGTGGCGCGACGCGCAATGGCAGGGCACCTCGCCCTGGGACCACCCGACGAGCAGCTAGGCGCCGCCGCCCCTGCCGCTTCTGTCCCCGCCCACATCGACCACGGGGGCTGCGAGGCTGACAATCGTTGGCATGCAACCTCCTTTGAAGCTCGGCGTGGTCGGCGGCGGACGCGCCTTCGAACGCCTCTACCTGCCCATCCTTCAGAGTTCCCATTCGTGGCAGCTCACGAGCCTGGCCGACCCCGACGAAGGCCGCCGCGCCCTCGCCGGCGCCGCTGGCGCTACGACCTTCGACACCGTTGAGGCGATGTTGGCGGGGCCGACGCTCGACGCCGTCGCCGTGCTCTCGCCAGCGGGCCTGCATGTCGCCCACGCCGAGGCGGCGCTGGCCGCCGGGCTGCCTGTGCTTATCGAGAAGCCGGTGTCGATGGAACTTGCCCCGATCCGCCGCTGGCACGAGTCCGGCTCGCTCCCGAACGTGACCGCCGCCTTCCCGCGGCGCTTCTGGCCGGCCTATCAGTCGCTCCGACGGCAGGCGGCGGGCGCCCACCAGGTCACGCTTGGCATCCGGACAGACCCGGCCGGCTGGGGACCTGTGACCGCCCACAACCTGCACCCGCTCGCCGACCTTGGCCCGCACCTGATCGACCTCGCCCGCTGGGCGACCGGCATCGAGCCCACGAGCCTCGACCTTGAAGCGAACGCGCGCGGCGCTCGCCTGCGGTTCGCCGGCGCCGGCCGCGAGGTCACGATCGTCGTCGTGCACGGGGCGCCGTATGCCGAAGCGGCCCGCGTCGATGGCCGCCGCCGCAGGCTTGGCCCATTGGGCTTCACCGAGTCGGCCCTCAGACG
>CAMAUF010000192.1 GCA_945861295.1 bacterium
CCTGCCAGCCGGCAGACGGGGCATCGAGTTCTTCGCGAGCGTCCCAGACGACGCACCGCACGGGCTGAGACGTGAAGTACGGTGGTCCCGCTATCGGCCAGCCGGAGCAGAAGCGATACAGAAAGCTGACGACTTTGCTATCATCCTCATACTGATCACAAGGAACAGCCAGCGATGAAACTCGTTGCGTCCGAACCGAGACCATGGCCCTCAGGCGATTCATGGGCAGTAGCGGCGCTCAGTGCGACGCCATCCGAGATCACTGAGGCCACCGGCCTGAGATTTACCTCTGATGTCGACGGCCTCGGTGAGACGCAGTTGGCCGCCGTGGAGGCCGGGGAAGCCGGGCAGCTTTGGTTCTTCGCGCGGCCGGACGCTCCCGATGTGGGAACGGAAATCCTCGTAGACATGAACGTGGACCGTGATACGGCCATCGCCTGGGTGCGAAGGTCCTTGGCGAAGAGCGTTGTTGGGCTTTCATGGACGGCGCCCACCGACCGAGACCCGAGACGGGAATTGAGCCCGCGAAGCATCAGGCGCCCGACGGCCGGCTCCGCGAGTAGGCCCGATCAAAAAAACGGGAAGGCGGGGTTCGAGCGAGGCACGAGCACGCCGAAGCCGGGTTCCACCTACGCGGCTCGGGACGCGAAGCCGCCCGTTTCCTCCCGGGCTGGTACGCTGCCCTAGCCACTACGTGACCGAAGGAGCGAGCCCAACAATGACCATCACCACCCGCGAAATTGAAACGAACGGCATGAAGTTCCGGATCCGGGAGGCTGGGAGGTCCGGCGAACCCGTGCTCCTCCTGCACGGCTTCCCCGAAACGTCCCGCATGTGGGTCGAACTGATGCCCAAGCTGGTCGAAGCCGGCTACCGGTGCGTCGCTCCGGACCAGCGCGGATACAGCCCGAATGCGCGGCCCGAAGGGATTGACGCCTACAAGACCGAGAATCTGGTCGCCGACGCCTTTGCGGTCGCGGACGCGTGCGGCTTCGGCACGTTCCACCTGGTGGCACACGACTGGGGCGCCGGTGTGGGCTGGCGGATGGTCCATGCCAACCCCGGCCGCATCGCCAGCTATGCCTCGCTCTCGATCCCGCATCCGGCCTCGTTCGGGCGCGCCTTCCGCGACGACCCGGAGCAGCAGCAACGCAGCCAATACATCGTCTTCTTTCAGCAGCCCGGCGCCGCCGAGGAGATGCTGCTGGCGAACGATGGGGCCGCCCTCGCCGGCATCTGGGACAAGCATTCGCCGGACGAAGTCGCCGAACTGGTCGCGCACTTCAAGCAGCCCGGCGCGCTAACGGCCGCGATCAACTGGTACCGCGCCTCCTTCGGGGCCGCGGGCGGCGCAACCGTGCAGGACGAGTTCGAAGTAACGACGCCGACGCTGCTCGTCTGGGGCAACCAGGACACAGCGGTGGGCCCGGCGACGCTGAAGACGCACGACCAGTACATGAAGGGGCCGAACAAGTTCGTCGAGTTGACGGCCGGCCACTGGCTCGTCCAGGAAGCGTTCGATGATGTGCGGCGCGAAGTCGTGGCGCACCTGAAGGCGTTCCCGGTGGCGTAGCGGCGCCGGCGTGAAGCGGCGTCGTAGGTGTGCACCGGGGCGGTGGCAGATCGGGTATAATGGCAGAATGGTTCAAGCACCTCCGGCCGCGCCCACAGGTCAGGTCTACATCAGCTACGCACCCAACGATCGCCACTACGCGGCCGAGTTAGCCTCGGCGCTGAAGGCTGTGGGGCTACGGCCCTGGACCGTCGACAAGGACATCTTCCCTGGCGACAACTGGGGCGCGGAGTTGGGCCGAGCCCTCGAGACTTCGGCGGCGCTCGTCGCTATTGTAAGCCCAGCTACCATCCAGAGTCCGGCCGTCAACCTCGACCTCTCGTTCACGTTAATGGGCAGTCGCTACTTCGAACGGGTGATTGCTATCGTCCTTGACGGGGCCGGCGATGAGGTTATTCCGTGGCCATTGGCGAAATGGACTATTAGGACGACAACGTCGGCTTGGTCGCGGACTTGTATCGAAATCGCCAACCGCCTCCGGGAGCAGTTGCCAGCACCACGGTCTAACGAATGACGAGCAGTCCGGCGGAGTTGTTTCTCTCCCACTCCGCAGCTGACGGCCCAGCTGCTCTGGCGCTCGCGGAAACGCTGCGCCGCCACGGGGTGCCTGTCTGGTATGCCCCGGATCGCCTTGTGGGCTCCGAGCTGTGGATCGATGAAATCGGTGCAGCGCTCGACCGATGCGACTGGTTTCTCGTCCTTGTATCCTCGCAAACACGGAACTCGTTCTGGGTGAAACGTGAGATTCAGTACGCGCTGACGCAAGGGAGGCTTGTCGGCAGGATAACGGCCGTGGTCGTTGACAGCACCGATGCACGCGACTTGTCCTGGGTGTTCCAAACCGTCCAGCAGATTCGAGAGGCGGACTTCACCCAGTCCGCCCGCCAAGTCCTCCGCATGTGGGGCATTGGGCTCGATGCCAGCAAACTCGCCACTCCAGGAGACCCTTCATGACTACGCCCCTCGATCTCACCGATTTCGCGGCCCTCACCCCTGCGGTAATCGAAGACCGTTGCCGCGAGGCGATGGCGGCGTGCGATGCGGGGTTGGCCGGGCTCGCTGCAATCCCAGCCAACTCCCGGACGTTCGCGAACACGCTCCTCGCGATGGAGGAGGCGACGGCCGTGGTGGGCTTCGCTTCGGGCGTCTACGCCTTCATGGCCTCAGTCTCCGCCGACGAGGCCGTCCGCGAGATGGCCCGCGAGATGGACCAGGCGCTCGACAAGTACTTCGTCGGGCTCGCCTTTCGCGATGACCTTTACCGTGCCGTCCGGGAATTCGCGGCCACGCCGGAAGCGGCGGCGCTGACGGGCGAAGACGCCCGCCTGCTCGCCTTCGAACTGCGCGACTACCGGCGCAACGGCTTCGACCTCGAAGCGGCGCCGCGCGCCCGCCTTAAAGCCATCCTGGACGAACTGGTGGAGATTGGCACCGCCTTCCGCAACGCGATCGACGACTGGGACGACGGCATCGAGGTGGCCCGCGACGAACTCGACGGGCTCCCCGACGCCTACATCGCCGGCCTCAAGAGCCGCGAAGCGGACGGCGAAACGCGGTACCGCGTTTCGCTCGATTACCCCGAGCTCTTTCCATTCCTCTCCAACGGCAGCTCCGAACGGCACCGCCGCGAGTTGTTCGCCAAGGACCAACGCAAGGGCGGCCCCGAAAACCTGGCCCGGCTCGAACGCGCGCTCGCCCTGCGCGCCGAGGCGGCCGCAATCCTGGGCTACGATTCATGGGCCTCGTACGTCACCGAGACACGGATGTCGAAGCGGCGCGAAACCGTCGCGGACTTCCTGGCCGGGCTGAGAGAGAAACTGGTCAGCAAGGGCGCCAACGACCTCGCGGCGATGGCGGCGCTGAAGCGTGCCTCCGGGGACGCCGGGATCATCAACATCTGGGACTGGCGCTTCTACCACAACCGGCTGCTCGAAACAGAGCACGCCATCGACCAATTCAAGGTCGCCGAATACTTCCCGCTCGACCGCGTCCTCGAAGGTCTCTTTTCGGTGACGCAATCGATGATGGGCGTCCGCTTCGAAGCGCGACCCGACGCCTCAAGCTGGCACCTGGATGTCCTTGCCTACGATGTCTTCGAAGCAGAGGGCGCGGAGCGCGAGCCGTTCGCGCGCTTTTACATGGATCTCTTCCCGCGGCCGAATAAGTACGGGCACGCGGCCGCGTTCACCCTGCGCGGGGGCCGGCGCCTGCCGGACGGGAGCTACCAGAAGCCTGTCAGCGCCATCGTGGCCAACTTCACCAAGCCCGGCGCGGACCGGCCGTCCTTGCTCCGTCACAGCGAGGTCGAGACCCTCTTCCACGAGTTTGGACACATCCTCCATCAAGTCCTGACCCGGACAGAGCGCGGCCGGTTTAGCGGGACACACACCGAGCGCGACTTCGTCGAAGCGCCGTCGCAGATGATGGAACGCTGGTGCTGGGAGCCGGAAGTGCTCCAAGGCTTCGCGCGCCACTACGAGACGGGTGAGCCTATCCCCGCTGACCTTGTGGCAAGGATGGTCGCCGCCAAGAACCTCAACAGCGGGATCACGTATCTCCGCCAAATGTTTTTTGCGTGCCTCGACCTTGCCTACCACTCGCCGGGCTTCTCAGGCGATTCCACTGAGGTCGCAGCGGAACTCCATGCGATCACCGGCTTCGGGTTCACGCCAGAAACGCACTTCCAGTCCGGCTTCGGCCATCTCTTCGGCTATGACGCGGGCTATTACGGCTACCTCTGGTCCGAAGTCTTCGGCGAGGACATGTACACGCGTTTCGAAGCCGCTGGCCCGCTGCATCGGCCCACAGGCCTCGATTTCCGGCGGAAGGTCCTCGAACGGGGCGGAAGCGTGGACGGGGATGTGCTGGTGCGCGACTTCCTCGGACGCGAGCCGAACAACGTGGCCTTCCTGCGGGCGATCGGTCTCAGCTGAGGCCCGCCCGACCTACGAGGACGGGTTGAGGCGTTCGCCCGAAGTCGCCGTGGCACGGCCGTAGAGCCTGATCACGAACAGGCCGGCAAGAAGCGACGCGCTGCCGGCGTAAATCACGAGCGCGGGGCGGGCGCTGGCGTCGGTGCCGGCGAAGACGCCGTGGAGGAAGGCGAGAAGCCACGCCGGGAAGCTGAGGTAGTGAAATCGCCGCCAGGCGTAGTACGAGATGGACTGTGGGCCGGTCATCGCCGTCGTCGCGAGGACGACGACGAGAAGCCATTGCGCCAACGTCCCCATCCCCACCTGGAAGGGCCGATAGCCCGCCGCGTACGGCACAAGGACATCCACCGGAGAGAAGTGCACCAGCGGGTCGAGGACGAGCGCAAAGACGTGCACCACAGTGAACGCGAAGGCCAGAGCCGAGACAATCCGATGCCCTTCGAGCGGGAACGTCAGCGGCCCGCCGAAGGGCCGAAACCGGAGGTGGAGGGCCATGCCAGTCATGACGGAGGCCCAAAGCAAGAGGTAGCCGGCGAAGCCCGAGGCGCGGGCGGCATCCCACGTCATGACGCCGCTCTCCGGGTCCTGAAGCAGCCGGGCGAACGCG
>CAMAUF010000193.1 GCA_945861295.1 bacterium
CCACGTCATACTTTGAGGTCGGACTGGCACGGGGAATGGTGGTTGTCACGGCTAACAAGGGGGACTTCGAGCAGCTCCACAGTCGCTTGACGGGGCGAGGCCAGCCGCATGCGGGGATCGTGATTTTCGTTCAGCAGGCCTATTCGGAAGCCGAGCGCGCGCGACGACTCATATTCCTGGCGCAGGTCGCCGAGCCGGACCAAATGGCTAACCGCGTTGAGTACCTCTCAAACTGGCGTCCCTGACGCGATGCAGTCCTCACAGCGACGGATACCGCGCACGGAATGTCATGGCCGCCACCGGCGCCTCTCTGCTAAGATCCCTCCATCCCGCCGAAGGAGCGCACACTTGGGCGTCCTGATCACGGTTATCGTCATCGCAGCCGTCGTCGTCATCATCGTCGGCTTTCTCTGGGCGACCTATAACGGCCTCGTCAGCGCCCGCATCCGCGTCCGGGAGGCATGGGCGGGCATCGACGTCCAGCTCAAGCGCCGGTCGAGCCTGATCCCGAACCTGGTCGAGACCGTCAAGGGGTACGCCGCCCACGAGCGCGAGACGCTGGACGCGGTGACGCGGGCTCGCTCGGGTCTCGATACGGCCCTCCGCGGCGGCAGCGCCGGCGCCGTCGCTCAAGCCGACAACATGCTGACGCAGACGCTGCGCTCGCTCTTCGCTGTCTCCGAGGCGTACCCGGACCTCAAGGCGAACCAGAACTTCCTCGAACTCCAGCGCGAACTGACCGATACGGAAGACAAGATCGCCTACTCGCGCCAGTTCTACAACGCCAACGTCTCCAACTACAACACCAAGATCGCCGTCTTCCCCAACGTCCTCATCGCCAATATGTTCGGTTTCCATCCGGCTGAGTTTTACGAAGCGGAGGCAGCCGCCCGTGAGGACGTCCGCGTCAGCTTCGGCACGGGCGCCTCGCCCGCCTGAAAACGAAGGTCCGGCGACGCGGCGCCGGGAAGCGTGGGAGGATACATGAAGCCAGCCTTCGGCCTGACGATGCCCAAGGATCTGCCCTACGACACGCTGATGCACGTGGCGTTCGCGGTGCCCGATATCGAGCGGGCCATGGTCGAACTCGGTGAGAGCTTCGGCGTCACCTGGACCGCGGTGCGGAGCGTCACCATGCGGGTCCGCGTGGGCGACGGCAGCGAACTGGTGGCGCCGATGAAGGCGGTCTATTCGCGCGAGGGCCCAGCTTACTGGGAACTCGTCTGGGGCCCTCCTGGGACGCGGTTCTCCGCGCATGAAGGGGCGCGCTATCACCACGCCGGTATGTTTATCGACGATGTCGACGCCGAAGTCGCCCGGCTCCAGGCGCGCGGCTGGACGTTGACGGGCCGCATCCTCGACGCGGAGGGCGTCCCCGGCACGGCCTTCCTGACGGGCCAGTTCGGGATCAACCTTGAACTGCTGACAACGCCCGCGAGAACGACGGTCCAGAACTGGATTTTTCCGCCCGAAGCGCCGCTCGGCTCGTAGCGATTGCGGGATTGCGGAACGGCGCTAGGCCTCGACCCAAAGGATGGCTTGCGAGGGGCAAACGGCGATCGCGCCTTCGGCCTCCTCGATGAGGGCCGCCTCGCCTGGGTTCGCGTTCAGCACGTCCGGGAAGCCATCTTTGCGGACTTTGAAGAGCTTCGGGTGGTTGTAGTAACACTCGCCCGCCTTAATGCATTTGTCGAGGTTCACAACGAGTTTCTGGGCCATCGCGTTCGCTCCTGGACTGGTGAGTCGGCCGATCTTACAGGCGGGAAGCCTCAGATCCCAAGTCGAACTCCGGGAGGGCGCTCGGCGGCCTGGAGTGAGTGAGCGGCCGGCTCGGAGGGAAGCCCGCAAGGGCGCATTCAGGGTAGAATGCCGAACCACAGGAGGATCCGACATGGCCACCGAATTCCGCACGCTCATCTTCGAGGTCGAGAAGGGCCGGGCCCGCATCACCCTCAACCGTCCCGAAAAGCTCAACGCGCTCTCTCAGGAGCTGCAAACCGAATTGAACGCCGCCCTTTGGGAGGCGGACAACGACGTCAATGTGCACGCTGTCATCTTGCGCGGGGCGGGCCGGGCCTTCAGCGCCGGCTACGACCTCACACCGCTGGCGAGGCGCAACGCGCCGGATGCGGCGGACGACGCCTACACGGCCGTCTACCGCGGCGGACGCACCTTCGATGACGACGCCTGGAACCTTGAGAAGTCGCAGCGCCTTCGGATGGCGATCTTCGACATGCACAAGCCCGTCATCGCCCAGGTCCACGGCTTCTGCCTGGCTGGCGGCACGGACGTGGCCTTCCTCTGCGATATCGTCATCGCCGCGGAGGACGCCACCATTGGCTTCCCACCGGCGCGCGCGATGGGCGCGCTTCCGAACAACATGTGGATTTACAACTGCGGCCCGCAATGGGCGAAGCGCCTCTTCCTGACGGGCGACAGCGTCAGCGGGGCCGAGGCGGCCAAGATTGGACTCGTCCTCAAGGCCGTACCGCCCGAGTACCTGTCCCAAGAGGTGGAAGCGCTGGTCGACCGGATGGTCATGATCGATACGGACCTGCTTTCGGCGAACAAGCGCATCGTCAACCTCCAGCTAGAGCTGATGGGCGCCCGCACGATCCAGCGGATGGCGGCCGAGAACGACGCCCGCGCCCACCTCGCGCCCAGTGTGCGGGAGTTCGGCCGGCTGGCCGGGGAGCAGGGGCTCAAGGCCGCGCTCCATTGGCGCGACGCCAAGTTCGGCGATGGCAAGGCCAGGGTCGAAGGGCCCGAAATCCGGGATGAGAACGGGAGACTGCTGCCCTGGCCTCCGGCGCGGTAGACTATCGACATGACGATCAAAGTCACTTCGCTGCTCGCACTCGCCATCATCTGGTCGGCCACGATCGTGGCCGTCGCGGTTGAGCCGGCGGCGTGGTGGTCGATCATTTTCGCGTTTCTGGCGACCGGCGCCGTCGGGCTCAGCGCCTGGCGGCGGCTCGGCCTCTCGCGCGTGATCGCCGTCGCCGGGATTTGGGGCGGCACGGCCACGGCCATGGCCAGCGACCCCGACGCTACCTGGATGGTGATCTTCGCGTTCTTGGCAACTGGGGCGACCATCTATAGCCGGATGCGGCGTGATGCGTTGCTGGCCGGCATCGCTGTCGCGGTCGCGTGGGCCTTTGCCGGAGCGGGCGCTGCGAATGACGCTGGCGCAACGTGGACCTGCATTTTCGCCTTCCTCACGACGGCCTCGCTCGCATCGACGCGTAACGGCGTCACCCCAGCCGTCGTAGCCATCGCAGCGTGGACGGCCGCCGGGCTCGCGATCTTGGCCGACCCAGGCCTCGCTTGGTTGAGCGTCCTCGCGTTCCTGGCTACGTCAGTCGTCAAGCGGCGCTTCGGCTTCCCGGCCCGCCTCGAATGGGACCTCTTCGACCGCGGCGCGGGCGCCGAGGACACGGAGGGCGGGAGCGGCGGCTGGCAAGAGATTCGGATACATTCAGGGCGTGGTTGGCGTGGACAAAGAGACTAAAGCTGATGGCCTTGAGGAGCCCGAGGAGCAGGCCGAGGACACCTGGGAGCGCAACCTCGGGCCAGACGAGCGCGACCGCGACCTCATGGACGGCAGCTGGGAGGCAAAGCACTACGCCAACCGTCAGCCTAAACGCGACTGGAAGAACGTCCAGATGGGCCTCGCCATCTTCGTCCTCCTCAGCCTGGTCGTGCCGCTGCTTCTGACAGTGGTGCGGCTATGACGCTTCCCGCCGGGACGGTCGTCGCGCTCATCGGCCCCGGCACAGACCGTGAGCGCGGCTTCCTGACGCCCCTGGCGGGGGAGGGTGTGCGCTTCGCCCTGGCGACGATGGACCGCTCGCCGGAGCAGGAATTCGCCACGAACTCCATCGCCAACGAACTCTGGGCGCTGGGCGCGGAGCAGTTCGTCCGGCTTATGGACGCGACTGACCCGACGGCCGTCGCGGCGTTCGCCGACGAAGTCTGGGACCAGTACGGCCACTGCGATGTCTTGATCTGCGCCAACGACCTCGCCTCGGATGTCGATTTCGACGAGCTTTCGTTCGATGAGTGGGAGCCGCTGATCCGCGCGAACCTCTCCGGGCCGTTCCTCGCCCTGCAGGCCTTCGGTCGGCTGATGGAGAGGGCGCATGGCGGAAGGATTGTGCTCGTCGAGAGTACCGGGACCGCAGCGGCCTGCGTTGCCGCGAACCTCGGCGTTCGCGGCCTAGCAGAAGCGGCAAATACGGCCTGGGGCGACCGGGGCGTCAGGACACACGTCGTGGCCGCGGGAGATGTCCCGCGCGCGATTGCCGACGCGCTGCCGTAGCCCCTACTCGACGGTGAGGGTGGCCTTCATTTGCGGGTGGAAGTCGCAGGTGATCTGGTAGGTCCCGGCGCTGGCCGGCGTCCAGACGAAAACCTCGCGCCGGTTCATTGAGCCCGACTCGTTCTTGCCGTTGATCGTGACGGTGTGCAGCGATGGCTCGCTGTTCTTGAAGTAGACGGTTTCGCCGGCCTTCGTTGTCAGCGTGTCAGGCCGAAAGCGGAGGTCCTCCTGGTCGACGAAGGGCGCGCCGTCCGGCACTCCGGCGACGCCGTTGGCGATCCCGGTCGCGGCAGGGCCACTGTCGCCGCCGCCGCAGCCATCCAACAGTGCAGCGGTCATGAGGGCAAGCGCAACAAGCGCGACGGCGGGCCGGCGGTGCATGCGGGTTCTCCGATTGTGCGTGGTTTCACAAGTGTACTCGGCGCGCGGCCGGTGAGGTGGCCCGAAAAGCCCTGAGCGGGAGGTCTGATGGCCGGATTGGCGCGATCGATTGGCAACGCATCAGCCATGCCATTCTCTTGACGGGCGCGACAGCTCGGCGGACAGTGGCGTGATGGCAGACCGAAACCCGCCCGTGCCTCCGCCTGGCAACCGTGCCGCCCCGTCGGCGCGGACGCTGCCGCTTCAGCGCTGCCCGCGGTGTGGGGAGAGCATTCCGGACATCAAGGGTTCGCGCCTGACGGTGTGCCGGCGATGTGGATACAAGGACGACTGCT
>CAMAUF010000194.1 GCA_945861295.1 bacterium
GAGAGCTAATGCGCGCGCCGCCGGGTAGTAGTACCAAACGCCCGCTCCCGCGACCAGAGCGGCGGCCCCAGCCGCCGAGTACCAGCGTTGTCTCGGGTGCCCAGCCGTGGCGGCGAAGCCCCGCGCCTCCATCGCCTCCGCGAGCCGCATCGAACGTTCGAGGCCGCCGAGGATCGCCGGCACCACCAACGCCGGGAGCTCGCGCCAGCCGCCGGGCGCCCCGCGAAGCGCGCGCATTTCCCGCACGCGGCGCAAGTCCTCGATGCTCGCGGGCAGGAGCGCAAGCCCAATCGTCACCACCAAGCCTGCATGGAAGAGTGCCGCCGGTGCGGACCGGAGCAGCCGCTGCGGTGTGACGGCAGCGTTCAGCACGGCGAATGCGAGGAAGACGCACAGGATTGCCAGCCCCCGTACGCCGGCCGCCGCCAGCCCTTCGGCGGCGACCGGCCCACCGAGGCGCAAGCCCCCAAGCCAAGCGGGGATTGCTGGGCCGGGGACGTTGAAGAGGATGTGCTCGCCGTAGCTGCCGTTCACCACAGCGATCCCAAGAGAGATCAAGAGCATGAACCCGCCGAACAGCGCCAGCGCCCGTATCCCGTTCGCCTGCCGCTCATCACGCGGGATGAGCGTGGCGACAAGCACGACGCACAGGAAGATGAGCCCGAGGTACAGCGGGTTCGTGCTGGTCAACGCCAAGGTCATGACCATCCCAGCCCAAGCGGCCCAGGCCATCGCATGCATCGTCGTCCTCGCGATCTCCGCCTAGCGGCGCCGGATCGATCCGAACCCGGCCCCCAGCGAAAGGATGAACGCCCCCAGCGCGACCAGGACGAGCGTGGATTGCTCGCCGGCGGCAACGGCGCCCGTCCCGGTGTTCGGGGGCTCCGGAGCGCGGGTGGGCGCTGCGGTGGGTGAAGGGGTGGATGGGACTGGCGGCGCGGTCGGCGACGGCGTGGCGGGCGGGATCGGCCCTTGGTTCGAAAAAGCCGTTGCCGGCGCATTGCAGAACGTCCGGCCGGCCAATGCCGGCGTCACCTGGTTCGCCGCAAAGCCGGCGTCGAAGCCCGCGAACGAGCCGTCGGGGAGCTGCTGGCTCACCAAGAACGTGACCGGCGTCTTGCCCGACTTCGTGTAGGCGGGGCCTTCGACGGGCTCACCGGCCGCGATCAGGGCCTGGACGGCGAAGGCGGTCGACGACGCGTTCGAGGCTTCGGGGTCGAAACCCCAGCCGGCGTCCTTCGCCTGGGCGGCGCGGAAGTACGCGATGGCCGCGGCGACGGCCGAATCCGTCGTGGTTACGCCAGCGGCCAACAGCGCCTGGAGGCCGATCGCGGCCGTGTCCGGGTCGCTGGCGCCATCGAAGCCCCAACCGCCGTCCTTGAGTTGTGTCTTCTTCAGCGCCGCGACCGCCGCGGCAGGCACAGGGTTGCCCGTGCAAGCAAGCCCGAGGATCGCGAGGCTGTGACTGAAGTCGTCGACACCATAGCGGCCCGTCGCTTGATCCAGCCCGCCAGCGATGACCGCGATCAAGTCCACGCCGCCCACCGCTTTAGGGTTGATGTCGAGCGCCTTGGCGGCGAGGGCTGCCTTCGCCGCCTCGGCCGGTTTCTTCTGGGCGGCGGCCTTCGCGCGAAGGAAATCCGCGGGCGACTTGCCACCCTTCTGGACACTGTTCGGGTCGAGTCCGATGGAACGAATGGCGTAGACGGCGTCGAAGGTTTGGCCGTCGCCAAAGCCCCCGAAACCGCCGTCAGCCTGTTGCGTGGTGCGGATGAAGGCGACGGCCTTCTCGATGGCCGGCCGTTCCGGCAGGGAAGCCAGCGCTCCAGTGAGCGGAAGCGCCGCGAGCAGCGCGACGATGGCGAACAGTGTCCTGCGCAAGGGATGATGCTCCTCAGTGGAAATCGGGAGGGAGCGCCAGGATTCGCGGAGGCTAGCGCTCTAACGGCAACAAAAAGCCCGCCACTGGCGGGCGGGCTCATGGAGGAGATACAGCCATGACCCGACCCCTTTCTCGCGAAGGTTTTCGGTTGCAGGCTGGGCGTGTTCCTGGCTGCCTTCGCTTGCGCGAAGGGTCACAGTTGCGGGACAGCGCCGGAATCGCACCGGCTTCCACGGATGCCTCGCCGTCGAACGGCAAGGTCCCACCTACGGAGACAGGATTACGTTCGTGCGTCCGAGGGCCGGTGTCAAGAGCGACCTTGATTGATTGTTGCGCGCCTGCGCTAGAATACCGGCGAAGGAGGCGTTGCCTTGGACGCAACCTTGGTTGCCCGCAACCTCGCCATGCCCCTTGAAACGCTCGCGGCGTTCGCGCGACGCTGGCGGCTCGCCGAGTTTTCGCTTTTCGGCTCAGTCCTTCGGGAAGACTTTACGCCGGCTAGCGATGTCGATGTCCTGATTTCGCTTCCGACCGGTGTGTCCCTGACCTTCACGGATTACTTCAAGATGAAAGACGAATTAGAGAGAATTATCGGCCGGGAAGTAGATTTGATCGACCGCTCGGCGATTACCCAGAGCCACAATTGGCTTCGCCGGAAGTACATCTTCGATAGTGCACAAGTTGTCTATACTGCGTGACGATAACGTCGCTCTGCTCGACGTTGCCTTCTGCTGCCAAAGAATTGTCGCGGCGACATCGGCCATTGACTTGCCGCAGTTCATGTCGTCGATAGCCACGCAGGACCAGGTTCTTTATCGCCTCATCATTATGGGAGAGGCAGTTACGCGCTTGAGCGCAGAGTTCCGGACACAACATCCTCAGGTCACGTGGCAGGCGATCGCGGGAGCGCGAGACGTCCTCATCCACTCGTACGAGCGGGTGGACTTGGAGGCCGTCTGGGAGATGGCGACGCTTCACGTGCCCAGGCTGCTGGAACATCTCCTGCCGATCCTGCCCGATCCGAGCCGAGACTGACGCCAGCCAACCGCAGCCTCCCCCACACCCGGAGGGTCACGTCTCAGTTCGCTGGCGTATAGGTCACGCCCACCTTCGCCAGGTTCTCCACGAGCGCCTCTTCCTCGACTTCGCCGATACGCATGCCGCGCAGGATGCCGTCCTTATCGACGAAGAACGTCACCGGCAGGCCACCGCCAACCCGGTAGTGGTCGGCGACGCTGCCCTCGCTATCGAGGACGGCGGGGTAGGTTGCGCCGAGCCGGTCCAAGATACCCACGGCCTTGTCCCGGCTTTCGAGGTAGTCCACGCCGAGAAACACGACGGACCCGGCCAACGCCTGCGATGCCTTCTCGAAGTCCGGCACCTCACGCTTGCAGGGATCGCACCAGCTCGCGTACCAATTCACGACGACCGCCTGACCGCGAAAATCAGACAGGCGCCGCACAGTCCGCCCGTCGCGAGCGTCGAACAAGGCGAAGTCCGGAGCGGGCTCTCCCACTTTCGGCCGCTGCGGGTCGAGCGGGCCAAGCCGCGCTCCGGCCGCGGTCGAAGTCGCGGGCCCAGGCGTCCGAAAGGTCCGTACAAACAACGCCTGTGAGGCTACCAGCCAGGTGGCGTCCTTGCGCAGATAGATCGTCTCCGCCACCGGCCGGGCCAGGGTAGCGTTCGCAGTCTGGAACTCGCCGCTCACGGCGACCGCTGCCCAGCCGGCCTCGTTCGTCACAACCGTGAACGTGAGGCCGGTAAACGTCACCGTCGCCTCCTCGGCCGGGGCGAACGGAGTCGCCCCAAACGCCACGGAGGCTCGCGTGAAGTCCTCTCGAAGCTCCGGCACGATCAGGGCGCCCAGGAGCGCCAGGTCATTCGCTTCCGCTGCGTCGTACAACGCCGCGACGACGCTTTCCGGATCAGTTGTGGGGCCGCCGTCACCGCCCCCGGACCCGATGGCGAAGGCTCCCACGGCAGCCAAGGCGATCACAATCGCTCCCGCAAGCGCGGCAAGCTCGATGAGCTGTCTAGGTGACCGGCCTGACGCTCGCGCCTGACTGGTCGGCGGGTTCGGTTCTTCGCTCATGCCTGGACCCCTTGAGGATTGCGCCGTTGAGCGGAACCACCGCACCATGGTAGCAACGCGCGCGTTCATGGCGTGTTAATGGAACCGGCGCAACCTTGACCAAGATGGCTATGCCCGCTGTGGCGACCCGATCCACTGTCCTCGTCGTCGAAGACGAGGAGTCCTTGCTCTTTACCCTCGCGCACAACCTCAAACGCGAAGGCTTCACCGTGCTCACGGCGACACGGGGGGACGATGGGCTCAGGCTCGCGCGCGAACGCACGCCGGACCTCATCCTGCTGGACCTGATGCTGCCAGGCGTCGATGGCATGCAAGTCTGCCGGCTGCTGCGCCGGGACACCAAGGTGCCGATCATCATGCTTACGGCGCTTGGCGGCGAAGGCGACCGCGTGGCCGGTCTAGACACCGGCGCCGACGACTACATCACCAAGCCGTTCGGCATGCGCGAGTTGATGGCTCGGGTGCGCGCGCTGCTGCGCCGATCGAGTCCCCGCGAGGAGGCCGAAAGCGGCCCATCGCTCATCGTCTCAGGCGACTTGCACATCGACCTCGACCGGCGCGAGACCCGGCGGGCCGGCGCCGTCCTCAGAATGAAGCCCAAAGAAATGGACCTGCTCCTCTTCTTCGCTCAGCACCCCGGACGCGTCTTTTCGCGCGAACAGATCCTCAACGATGTTTGGGGATACGATTTCTTCGGTGGGCCGCGGACCGTCGACGTTCACGTCCGCTGGCTCCGTCAGAAGGTGGAAGTGGATGCTGGCAACCCCGTCCGGTTGCTCACTGTGCGGGGCAGCGGCTACCTCTTCGAAGGCTAACGTCTGCGGCCTTGACGTCGCCGTACGCGCAGAGAACCTTCGGCAGGCCTCGGCCCTTCTGGCCCGAGCGCTTCGGCGGAGCGCGGCATGACGAGAAACCTGGCCTTCCGGGCGGCTCAGTCCGGGGCCGCCGGCGCGCTCTTTGGGTTCATTGTCGAACGCTCTCTGGGCCAGGGCCACGGATTTCTCGGGCTCCTCGTCGGCATATTGGCGGGCGCGCTG
>CAMAUF010000195.1 GCA_945861295.1 bacterium
TCCGAGATCTGGCATACCGCCGAACGTCCCGGATACAGCGGCGCACTGCTGCTCTTCCGCGACGCGCCAGACAGCGTGCGGCTCGGGCTAGGTCTGGCGGAGTTCGATGTCGAGGGGCGCGTCATCCAGGCCGACTTCGGCGGCCTCACGGTGGTCACCGCCTACTTCCCGAACGGCGGCGCGAAAGGGGTACGGCTTCCG
Organism: bacterium; assembly: GCA_945861295.1. Classification (GTDB taxonomy): domain Bacteria; phylum Chloroflexota; class Dehalococcoidia; order Tepidiformales; family Tepidiformaceae; genus CAMAUF01. The sequence continues at coordinate 202 of CAMAUF010000195.1, forward strand.
TACAAGTTGGCATTTTACGAAGCGTTCCTCCGGCAGGTTAACGCGCTTCAGGCGGCGGGACGCGATGTCGTATTCATGGGCGACCTCAACGTCGCGCATAGGGAGATCGACGTTGCCCGGCCCGATGAGGCCGCCAAGGGGACGGGCTTTCTCCCGCGGGAGCGCGCCTTGCTCGACGGCCTGGAAGCTGGCGGCTGGGTCGACACCTTTCGTGCCAAGCAGCCGGACCTGCGAGACGCTTACAGCTACTGGGAGCCCTGGCGCGACCGCCGCGCGCGCAACATCGGTTGGCGGATTGATTACGTTTGGGCCGATGCGCCGCTCCTTCCGCGTTTGGAGTCGGCGTTTATCGCCTCTCAGGTGATGGGTTCCGACCATTGCCCGGTCGGCATCCGGCTCTCGGCCAGCCGGAGTTGACGTGGCGAGGCTGGACTGTTGCGGCGGGCATCGCGCGGATAAAGTCATATGAGGCCCCCAGGGTCGAGGAGTGCGACGTGAAACTGATCAAGAATTGCGCCTGGGCGGCCCTGGGCGTTGTGTTGGCGCTCAGCCTCCTTGGCGGACCGTCTGCCACCCGCGGTGAAACGCCAGTGCGCTGGCCCGTCCAGGGGGTGGAAACCACCGAGCGGTACCTCGTCGTCGCTAATACGACCGGGGCTTTCGCGCGTCTGATTCGCGAAGCGCGGGCCGCGAGCGTCCCGATCGAGAGCTTGCTTGCTCCTGTGCGGGCGTTCGCCGTGAAGCTCACGCCTCAGGCCGCCGGGGACCTCCGCGTTCAGTCCGGCGTCGCCGCGGTTATGCGCGACTCCGTCATCGCGCTCGATGATCCGTGGCGCAGCACCGCGGGCGACGAAACGACGCCACGCGACCCCGTATTCCTCGACCTCAGCTCTCTTGCCTCGGACTTCAATGGAGGAGGTAGGGCCGGCCAGGACCCGGCCTACGGCCTCGGCCTGCAATGGGACCACGAACGGATGCGCGTGCCCGAGGCCCATCGGGTCACTGAGGGACGCCGCGAGGTTCTGGTCGCGATCGTTGATACCGGCGTCGACTACGACCACGCCGAACTCCAGGGCCGTGTCCGGCGAGTCATAAACATCGTCGGCCCGGATGGCATCTGTCTGGACGAGGTTGGCCTCGGCGAGTCCGACCTTGCCGGCAACTTCGGGACGGCCATCAACCAAGACTTCAACGGGCACGGCACCTGGCTCGCGGGCGCGGTCGCCGCGAATAAGGACGGCAAGGGAGTCAACGGCGTCGCCCCAGGCGTGTCCATCCTTTCGGTGAAGGTGCTCGGTTGGTGCGGCTTTGGTCACCTCTCCGACATCCTTGAAGGCATCCTGGCAGCGGTCGAGGCACGCGCCCAAATCATCAACCTCTCGCTTGGCGGGTACCTTGCCCCGGACGATCGGGCCAGCGTGAACCTCGTCAACCAGGTGACGGGTTACGCCCGGGCGCGTGGTTCGCTCATTGTCGCGGCCGCCGGGAACGAGCACATGCGCATCGGGCCGGGCGGCAAAGTCCTCTCGCACGCCGCACTCAACGGGCCTGGGGAGGCTCCCGAAGTGCTGCAAGGGTGGTACAACGTTCCCGCCGGATCAACGGGCGTGCTCGCCGTCGCGGCAACCGGCAATTTCGTCGGCGCCGCCAGCCAAAGCTGCATCCCCGCTGACGTGGAGACTGCCGATGCCGTCTGCAAGCCGTCGACCGACGCACATCAGCCGTTCGGGGCGGGACGACGGGACCAGCTCACCTACTATAGCAATTACGGACCGCGCATCGATGTCGCCGCGCCCGGCGGCGCCCGGAAGTTCAATCTGCCGCTCGCGGACCGCGGCGGGACGCCCGGCTTCCCGTTTACGGACGCGGACGGGACGATAGTGTTCGAAGTTTTCGGCATCACCTCGAACTATGCGGTGGACGTGCCCGTATTCTTTGTGGACGACCCCGGCTTCCATACGTTCCAGGCGTACACGGCCATCCAGGGCACTTCCATGGCGACGCCGAACGCCGCCGGGGTCGCGGCGCTCGCCCTCTCGGCCCAGCCGGGCCCGTTGGGCCTTCCGGGCGCGCTTTTCGCGCACATCAAGGGGAGCGCGCGCCGGCTCTCCAACAACGCCACCCCGGGCCTGAGCGCCTCGGACACGAGCCCTGGTGACCTCACCGGTGTCCCCTGCACCGGCGGCTATTGCCACCTCGGCGGCACGGCGATCAAGGCCGCGGACGCTTTCGGGGCCGGGATGGTGGACGCCTTGAACGCCGTGTCAGGGCCGGGCGCGCCGATCCCAAGCTTTGCCCCATTCCCGATCGGCCTGCGCTAGCTTCGACGCTGACGGGCGGCCCACTCCTTGGCGTGATACGTGATGACGATGTCGGCGCCGGCCCGCCGGATGCTCGTCAGCGTCTCGTCGACGGCGCGGTCACGGTCGATCCAGCCCCGCTCCGCCGCCGCCACCAACATCGAGTACTCGCCCGAAACGTTGTACGCCGCCAGCGGCAAGTCGGTCATCCCGCGGACCTCCCGAATCACGTCGAGGTACGGCAAGGCCGGTTTGACCATGACCATGTCCGCGCCCTGGTCGATGTCGGCCATTACCTCATGGCGGGCCATCCGGCCGTTCGCGGGGTCGAGCTGATATCCGCGCCGGTCGCCGAAGGCCGGGGCCGAATCGGCCGCCTCGCGAAATGGCCCGTAGAACGCGCTCGAGAACTTGGCCGCGTAGGCCAGCACGGGCGTTCCCGCGAAGCCAGCGCCATCGAGAGCGGCGCGAATGGCGCCAATACGGCCGTCCATCATGTCGCTTGGCGCGATGATGTCGCAGCCCGCCTCGGCCAGGCTCACGGCCGTCGCGGCGAGCAGGGGCAGAGAGGCATCGTTGTCGACCGAGCCGTCGGGCCGAAGCAGGCCACAGTGTCCGTGCGAGGTGTATTCGCAGAGACAGACATCCCCGACGACGAGCAGGTCCGGGTCCGCGGCCTTGAGCGCTTGTGTCGCTTGCTGGACGATGCCGTCCCGGTCCCAGGCGCCGGAGCCAGCCGCGTCCTTCACGGCGGGCAGACCGAAGAGGAGCACGGCCGGGATGCCGAGCGCCCGGAGTTCCAACGCCTCCGCCGCGAGCGCGTCCAGGCCGAGGCGATCCTGGCCCGGCATAGACAGAATGGGGGTCCGGCCCGAAAGCCCGGCCTGGACGAACAGCGGATAGACGAGTTGGCTGGGCGTGAGATGCGTTTCCCGGACCAAGCCGCGCATCGCCTCCGTCCGCCGGAGTCGTCGATGCCGAGCGAACGCGGGTGTTTCCATGGCGCCAGTGTAACGCTTGTGCACCGAACGCTCTCCCGGCTGGCGCCGCGTCAAGCGGACAGCGCGCGATGCGCGTACATCGACGTTCCGTATGCTGTTCCCGTGGCTCGACCCTTGCCCCCTGAATACGCCGGCTGGGAGGCCCTCGCCCGAACGCTGCGCGGTCAACCGATCTCAGCCCTGATCGTGGCCATCGGCGGGCCCGAACCGGCCGAACGGCTGGCGGCGCTCACGGTGATCGATATCGCCGGCGTGCTGCCGGGGACGCTGCTCGATTGGATCCGGACGCTGCCCGATTCCGAAGCGAATCAGATCGCGGGCGCCGTGCAGGCGGCCATCGCCGGCGCCGATTGCCGTGAGGCGCTTCGTTGGGCCGGCTTCGCACGCATCGGGTATGAGCAGCGCGGCCTCGCCACCTTCCTGGTGCCGCTCTTCGCTGCGCTGGAAGCGCTCGAAGACGAGGGTTGCGAGGAGAGGGCGGCCGCTTGGGAGGGCGCGGCCGGCTGGCTCTGTGAGCACGGTCTCACGCTCCTGGCGAGAGAGGACCGAGCCGGCTTTGACGACCTTTCGCTGTTCGCGTTCGAGCGCTATCTCGACCGGCCGGCGCTATTCCCGGCCTTCAAGGCGATGCTGCCGACGCGCCGCGAACTCGCGCTCCGCGTCAGCGCGAACCCTGGCCTCTACCTTGCCGGCCTGCCCGAACGGGCGCAGCGCGAGATGCTCGAAGCTGCTGAAGGGGCAGGCGGCCTGCCGCTGCGCGAAGCCTGGAAACTCCTGTACGAAGAGGTCACTCCGGACGCCTGACCGGGTCACAGAAAGAGCAGCACCGCGGGGACAGCCACAATCGCGCCGAGAAAGGCCCCGAGATGCCGGGGCTTGGCAGTCGCCCAACCCGCGACCGCCAGGATGGCCCGCGAGTAAGGCCCATAGGCAAAGGCCAACACGCCGATCGAGATGACCGCGACGGAGAGCATCTCCGTCAGCACCACCGTGAATGCCGTGTCGCCGCCGAGCAGCACCGAACCGACCAGCGTATCGACGAAGGTCGTGATATTCGCGCCCATCACGTAGGGGATGATGTGGTCCTTGCGGATGTACCCCTTGAGCGCCAGCGGGACGAGGACGGTGATCGAAATCGAGACGCTCAACGTCGTCAGCGTGACCAAGCACCCCATCAGGAACATCAGCGGCCGGCGGTGGAGGACGTGTAAGGCACGCTGGACGCTGGACGCCTCGGATTCGAGCTGGGGAAGCGCGCGGTCGAACAGCCAGAAACTGCCCATCAGGATGACGACGCCCCCGATGAAGAGCCCGACGCCCGGGAGGATGGCCGAGAAGGCGTCGACTGGCGGACCATAAACCGTGTCGATAACGTTGAGGAGGCTCGCCGGGGTGTCGAAGCGGACGCCATCGAGCCAGCCGAAGTGGAGGACGACGAGGCCGAGCAGGATAGCCGGCCCTTGCGTCGTGAAGGTCGTGACCAGCGCGATG
>CAMAUF010000196.1 GCA_945861295.1 bacterium
GTCGCCCCTCGATCCGCGGACAGCCTGATCCGGGCGATACAGGACGTGCTTGACGCCGAAGCGGGCGGCGCGACGGTCAGCGTCGTCGCCATGCGTCTGGTCGATGGACGCACGGTCTCGATCGAAGGCGACCGCGTGTTCTATGCCGCCAGCCTGTTCAAGCTCGCCGTGCTCTATGAGGCTTTGCGACTCCTGAGCGCAGGGGAGATCGAACTCGCCGACCGCGTCCAGATCAGCGCCGCCGAGTTCGCCGAAGACCTCGGTACCGGTGGCTCCTTGAACCTCGACGCCAACGGCGGGATCACCATCTCGGATGCCCTCGAAGCGATGGTCACCCGCTCCGACAACGTCACCGCCATCGCGCTCCAGCACCACTTCGGCGGCGCTCAAATCGATGCGACGCTCGCGGGCCTCGGCCTCACGGCGACCTCCGTGAGCGTGCCCGCTCTCCCCACCACGGCCGGCGACATGGCGCGCCTGATGGCCGCCGTGGTCAGCGGCCAAGGCCTAAGCGAGGAAGCTTGGGCGCTCGGCCGCGACCTCCTGATCCGGCAAGAGATGCGCGACGCCACCCTCGCCGGCCTCCCGCCAGGCGTTACCGCTGGCGCCAAATGGGGCGCGTGGTCCGACGACGGCGGCGCGGGCCACGACGTGGCCTTCGTCGAAGCGCCCTCGGGCACGTACGTCCTCGCCGTCCTGACGAACCAACCCTGGGCATGGCCGCTGATCGCAGACATCAGTCGCGCCGTTTACGACGCGCTCGACGAATGACGCGGCCAAGTCCACATCGGTGTCGAGCGCCCTACTTCCGCTCGGCCCAGTCGTAGGCCGCGAATATGCGGTCGAAGCGCGCCTCGACCTGCGGCCGGTACTCCGGATGCGTCAGGATGTACGGCTGATTTTGCTGGACGGCGCGCAGCACGAGTTCCGCGACGTGCATTGGGTCGTAACCCGTCGCCTCGATGCCCGCGTTGACCGCCGCCGCGGTCGGCTCCGGCCCGCCGAAGCGGTCGGGCCGGTTGCGGCCGGACTGCGCAATTCGAGTCTTGACCAGTCCGGGACAGAGGACGGAGCAGCCGATGTTCTCGCCCGCGAGGTCGATGCCAAGACTATCGCTGAGGCCGACGACGGCGTACTTCGCCGTGTGGTAGCTGGTGATGTTGCCGAGCGGCACTTGCCCGGCGATGGACGATGTGTTGACGATGTGGCCGCCGCGCTTGGCCGCGATCATCCGCGGCAGGAACGCCTGCAATCCGTAGATCACGCCGATGAGGTCGACGCCGACGACCCAGTCCCAATCCCGGTCCTCGTAGTTCTGGACGGGCTTAAAGGTCGCGACGCCAGCGTTGTTGCAGAGCACGTCACAGCTGCCGAGCTCCGCGAAGACGCGGTCCGCAAACGCGCCCATCTGGGCACGGTCGGTGACGTCGACGTTCGCGGTCGTCGCCTTCACGCCCTTGGCGCGGATCTCGGCCGCGACCGCATCGGCGGCCGCGACATCGACATCGGCGATGGCGATGTGCATCCCTTGATTGGCGAACGTGAGCGCCATGGCGCGGCCCAGACCGCTGCCGCCGCCCGTAACGACGGCGACTCTGCCTTTAAAGTCCTGCATCAGTTGGCCCCCGCGATCTGCTTCATGTTCTGGAGCCCCCAATCGTAGACCTCGAGGATGCGGTCGCGACGGGCCTCGACGCCCGCGCGCGTCTCCGGGTGAGTCACGATGTAGAGCTGGTTCTCGTTTACGGCGCGCAGGACAAGCGCGGCCACGTCCATGGGGTCGAGGCCTTGCTGCTGCATCCCCGCCGCCATCGTCCGGTTGCCCGCTTCCGGGCCGCCGAACTGTTCGGGCCGGTTACGGCCAGCGACCGCGATTTGGGTCCGGACACCGCCAGGGCAAAGCACCGAAACGCCGATGTTCTCCGGCGCGAGGTCGAGCGCCATGCTCTCGGACATCCCGACGACGCCGAACTTCGCCGTCGTGTAGCTGGCGATTCCCGGCGTCGCGCCGGCGACCAGGCCAGCGATCGACGAGGTGTTGACGATGTGCCCGCCACGTTTCGCCGCGACCATGCGCGGGAGAAACGCCTGAAGGCCGTAGATCACGCCCATGAGGTCGACGCCGACGACCCAGTCCCAATCAGCGTCGGCCATTTGCGGGACGGGTTTGAAGGTGACGACGCCCGCGTTGTTGCAGAGGATGTCGCAGCTGCCGAGTTCGGCGTAGACGCGCTCCGCGAAGGCGCCCTGCTGTGCCCGATCCATCACGTCCACCTTGGCGGTCAGTGCCCGGACGCCCTTGGCGCGGACTTCGTTGGCGACCGCTTCGGCCGGCCCCATTTCGACATCGGCGATGGCGATGTCCATCCCTTCGGCCGCGAATGTGAGGGCCATGGCGCGGCCGATGCCGCTGCCGCCGCCCGTGACCACGGCGACCTTCCCCTTCAGTTCCTGCATGGTTCTTCCTTGTTGGTGGATTTGGAGCTCCCGAGCCCACGGATTCTGCGAACTCGACGAAGCCCTCGATGGTCCGCGACTGGCCACGTGGCCAGGACGGGCGGAGTGTAGCACGGAAGCGCCCCGCGCCCAACAGAAAGGGTGCCCCCGAAAGCGGAGGCGCGTCTTCTGAGGTTGCCCAACCGGGCGAACTACCGGATCGAAATCAGCTTGCCGGTGCAGCTGCGGGAGTTGCCCGCGTTGTCGGTGACCAGGCCGGTCAGGGTCCAGGAACGGCCCACCGCGCCGGTGTAGGTCGCGTCCAAAGGTGATGCGGCCGGCAGCACCGGCGGCACGGCAACACCGACGAGGGACGAGATAGCGGTAACGAGGCGCGAGGCGACGCCCGAGGTCGCGTCGGTCCCGCTGACGGTCGTACGGATCAGCTTGGCGACGCCGTGCTTTGCCTTCTGGTTGAAGGCGACGCCACAGGTCGGCGCTCGCCTGTCAACCATCGCGTGCGCGACCGGCTCGTCGGCGACGTTGCCCGCCTTGTCCGTACAAGCACCGACCGGGTTGATGGTGTGGTCGCCGTCAGAATAGAAGTTGAGGCGGTCCGGGTAGGTGTTCGTGTCAACGCCCGACATCACCGAATCCGACCCGACCGGCACGTCCATGCACATGATGAACACCACCAGGCGGCTCTTTTGCCAGACGTTCAGCACGCCATCTGGCGTGCCCGCGGGCATGGGGCCGGGCGAAGTGTCGAGCCCGCTGAGGCTCTCGAACCTGAAGGGTTTGTAGACGAGGACGGGCTTCGTCTTGTCGATGCGGATGTCGAACGGGAAGTCCGAGCTCCGCGCTTCGCCGCGGGCGTCAGTGTCAGTCCCGCCGAAGTCACTGTAGTCGCTGTCGTGGGCGTGGTAGCGCTCCGTGAAGTCCGTGTCGTCACTGTAGACGAAGTCCGTGCAGTCGATATCCGAGTCGCGGCGGCCGTCGAAGGTGCTCCGGTGTCCCTGCGACTGCGCGGCGATCTCGTAGACATCGCCTGTGTGCGAATGCGCGCAGACCTCGACGCGGACGTTGGTCTTGTTCCAGCCGTTCGCGTTCTTGGGCGGCGTCTGCGAGGCCGACGTAACCTCCGGCGGCCCATCGGCGAGATGCGCCTCCGCGAGTTGCGTGCGCAGGATGAACATGCCGGCGATCGCGGCGGCGATGAGCGGCAGGATGACGGCGATGATCTGGGCGACGGCGCCGCCCCTGAATCGCGCGAGATTGGTTAAGGTGTGCATAGGAACTCCTTTGCATGTAAGGGCAGCATTATGCCAAGCCTCTCCGAATTTGACTAGCCCCCAGCTCAAGATCGCGAAGCGGACGTTCCGAGCGGATGGCGCCCGGTCGGGCGCTCAAACGACGATGCCCCCGGTTCATCACTGGGGGCATCGTCCAGCCTTACGGCCTGGTGGCTTGCGTCCGTTAAAGTTTCGGAGCCGCGGATGGAGCGTAGCGTCGCCCCGCAATTCTTGATGTTGCCGGCCTTATCGACGACCCGGCCCGTGATGCGCCAGTGCCGTCCCTGGGCGCCATAGAACTGGGCGTCCGCAACCGACTCCTCCGGCAAGTAAAGGTGATCCATGTTGTTGGTGGTCGAGATCCCGATCACTACCAAGAAGACGGCGCCCGAAAGCGCGTCGTTCCCCGACACCGTGATGTCGATCCACTTCCAAACGCCGTAGTTCGCCTTGCCGCTGAACTGGACCTTGCAGGTCGGCTTCTTGCGGTCGATCATGACGTCATCGGTGCTTGGGAGTTCAGCGGAGTTACCGGCCCGATCCTTGCAGTCGCCGTCTTCGAGCTGCTCAGGGTCCACGGTCCAGGCACCATCTTTGGTGTAGTCGATCTACTCAGGATAGGTGAAGTCGCCAGGATCGACGCCCGACTGCACATCATCGGTGTCTTCGCAGGTGATGAGGAGTCGAACGGGTTGGTTGACCCACTGGCCCGGCGTGTACGGGGCATCCCCGTCGTCAGGCAAGACAAACTCGTACGTCACGATGGGCTTCGTCTTGTCGATCCGGATCGGGTACGGCTCCGAGGCGGTGCCGCAGCACATACCCATACCGCCGCTATCTTGCTCGGCCTCATAGACATCCGAAAAATCGGTCTCGTCCTCGTAGAGGAACGAGGTGCAGTCGTCGTCCGAGGAGACGACGCCATCGTCCTCGGTGATGTTAATGTGCGGGTCGGTGATGTCCCGGCGGTTGATTTGGCGAATGTCGGTCTCGTCGTTGTGCGCGCAGCCCTCGACGACGATGTTGGTGTTGTTCCAGCCGTTCGCATTCTTGGCCGGCAACTGGCTCACGGAGACGCAACGAGAGAGGCCCCGGCATTCCTGCCGGGGCCTCCGTCCTTGGCGCCACGAGGTGGCTCGGCTACCTGATCGAAATCAGCTTGCCCGTGCAACTGCGGGAGTTGCCCGCGACGTCGGTGACCTTGCCGGTCAGCGTCCAGGTACGGCCCGATGCGCCCGTGTAGGTCGCGTCC
>CAMAUF010000197.1 GCA_945861295.1 bacterium
AAACGAGGACGCTCATCGGCTTCGAGACGAGCACCCAGACCAGCTTCACGCCCGCCTCGAAGTATTCGTCGATTTTCACTTGCAGTTCGGTGAAGCGATCGCCCGGCGAGATCACCTCGATCAGGATCTCCGGGATAGCGTGCATAAACCCGTCTGGCACCTTGCCATCGGGGAAGGCCTCCGGGCGCAGGAACGCCCCATCGGGCTTGCGATACTTCTTCGGATGCAGCGGCCAGATCTGGAACGGAGTTTCGTGGGCCAAGGCCCAACCGAGCCCGAGCGGGCCTGCGTAATCCGTAATCCGGTTGACGAGTTTGTGCGCAAGGTGCGTTGGTCCCGCAGCCACGGCAAGCTTCACCCACTTTCCGTTGTCGTATTCGTAGCCGTCCCGCTCGGGGAGTTCGGGCCACGTCTCGCGGCGTTCCATCACGGCAGTGCTCATGCTGCGCCTCCCGGCAACCAGGGTACCGCCGAGGCCGAGGCCTTGCCACTCCTGCCCCAGAGTTGGCCGCTGCGGTAGACTCCACCTCCTCAGGAGGCGACCGATGGCGAACTATGTACGGTTCCGAGACGCGGCGGGCGGCGAACACTACGGCCAACTGGATGGCGCGACGGTCTCGGCGCTTTCGGCGGCGCCCTGGCTCGGCGGCGTCGCCACCGGCTTCACGGCGGCACTGGACGCGGTCACCCTGCTCGCCCCGGCCGAGCCGAGGACCATCGTCTGCGTCGGCTTGAACTACGCCAGCCACCTGCAAGGGCGGCCCGTGCCCGACCCGCCCACGCTCTTCTTCAAGCCACTCGCGAGCATCGCCAACCCCGGCGAGGGCATCGTCCTGCCACCGGACGCTGGCCGCGTCGACCCGGAGGGCGAAATCGTCGTCGTCATCGGCAAGCGGCTCTCGCGGGCGAGCCGCGAAGAGGCGCTGGCCGGCATCTTCGGCTACACGGCGGGGAACGACGTCTCCGCCCGGGCCTGGCAGCGCGCCGACGGCCAGTGGTGGCGCGCCAAGGGCAGCGACACCTTCGGCCTCTTCGGGCCAACCGTCGTGACCGGCCTCGCCTACGACCAGATCGAACTCACGACCCGCGTCAACGGCGTGCAGGCGCAGCACGCGAAGTCGGACGAACTGATCCGCGACATTCCCGAGATCGTGCGCTACATCAGCCAGACCATCACGCTCGTCCCCGGCGACATCATCTATACGGGCACGCCCGGCGAACCTCAGGCGCTGAACCCCGGCGACATCGTCGAAGTCGAGATCACGGGCGCGGGCATCCTCAGCAATCCGGTCGTGGCGGGTTAACAATTGACGCCTGGCCGGGCTACCTGCCCCCGCCCGTTGCGTATCGCTCGCCGCTCAGCTACATTCCTGGCCAGCTGGCCAGGTTAACCGACGCGCGCCCCAGCCGTGAACGAGGAGAGCACCGTTGACCGTCCCAACTCCGACCCACATCGCCCACCACCTCGGGTACGCCGTCCGCGACGCCACCGCGACCGCGCTTCGCTACGAAAAGATGATCGGCGCGACCTTCCGCCTCATGCCTGAATACAACGTCATGGATATGTACGGCCGCCCGGCCAAGATGAAGGTCTACTACGGCGCGATGGCAGGCCTGGCGATCGAGATCATCGAAGTCCAAGAGGGCAACACGCCCCACAGCGACTGGATCCGCGAGCACGGCGAGGGCATCCAGCACCTCGGCATCTATGTCCCGGACGTGATCGCGGCCACGCGCCAGGCCGTGGCCAACGGCGGACGCGTCGATTGGATCATCCCGAAGGCCGGGACTGTGCAGATCACCGGCGGCTCGACGCTCGAAGAGGTGCTCGCCGAAGTGACGCCCCATAGCCTCGTCTACATCGACGCGCGTGAAGGCGGCACGATCCTCGAACTGCTCGGCCCGCCCATCCACAACATGGTCTTTGGCAACAACCTCAAGGGCCTGGAAGAGCTGATCGGGACGAAGCTCCCCGCGGTCGGCTAAAACAAGCGTCCTATCGCCGCCCAACTGGCGGCGGCTCTCGATTCCCGGAAGGAGGCCCACGATGGCCGAGGCAATCCACGACTACGAAGCCGTTTCGACGTACCCGCTCGACCCAGACAAGCGCGAAGAGTTGCTCACCACGCACCGTGAGTGCGTGCTCATGTGGGGCACGAAGGACGGCTGGCCCGTCGGCGTGATCATGTCGTATCTCTGGGCGGAGGGGCGCTTCTGGCTGACGCTCGGCGCGCACCGGCACCGCGTCGCCGCCATCCGGCGCGACCCGCGCGTCTCCGTCTGTGTGACGAGCACGGGCACACCGCTCGGCGGCGGCAAGACGGTCACCGTCAAGGGCCGCGCCATCATCCATGAGGACCGCGAGACGAAGGATTGGTTCTACCCGGCCTTCGCTGGCCATCTCAATCCCGATCCTGCCGCCGCTGCCGCCTTCGTGACGATGCTCGATTCGCCGGTCCGGGTCGTGCTCGAAGTCATCCCCGAAAAGTGGATCACGTACGACGGGGCCAAGATGTTCGCGGACGCCGCTGGGATGCTGGCGCCGGAAGCGCGCGGCCCGCGCCTCAGCTCCGACGCCGAACGCCTGCCCGCGGAACTCAAGCGTCGCGGCCTGGCCTGAAAGCCACCACCAGCGCGGAGGAAATGCCATGAAGATCACCACCAGCCCGCCCTTTCCCACCGCCCAGAGCGGCATCGCAGGCATGATCGAACGCTTCCAGCGGGCGGAAGCCGACGGCTTGCCCTCGGCCTGGATCGGCAACCACCTCAACCTCGACGCGATGACCGTGCTCGCGATGGCGGGTTCGGCGACGCGCTCGATCGAACTCGGGACCGCGGTCGTGCCAACCTACCCGCGTCATCCGATGGTGATGGCGCAGCAGGCGCTGACCACATCCCTCGCCACTGGCGGCCGGTTCACCCTCGGCATCGGCCTCAGCCACAAGTTCATCGTCGAGGATTGGCAAGGGCTGACCTGGGCACGGCCGGCCCGCCATCTGCGCGACTACCTCTCCGTGCTCATGCCCCTCCTGCGCGGGGAGAAGGTGGATTACGCGGGCGAGGAGTACCGATCGCGGCTCAACAACGCTCCTTTCACCCGTCTCGATGTGCCGGGCGCCGCCGTGCCCCAGGTCCTCGTCGCGGCGCTTGGCCCGGCGATGCTCAAGGTCACGGGCGAACTCGCCGATGGCACGAGCCTCTTTTGGTGCGGGCCGAACTACATCGAAAGCACCGTCGTCCCGGCCATCACGCAGGCTGCGAGCGCTGCTGGGCGTCCGGCGCCCCGGATCCTCAGCGGCATGCCGATCGCGGTCACGACCAAGGAGCAATCAGCGCGCGAGTCGTGCGCCAAGGTGTGGCAGGTGTACGGCCAGATCTACTCCTATAAGACCGTCATCCGCGCCGAAGGGGCTGGCAACGGCGTGGCGGATCTGGCGATCGTCGGCGACGAGGCCCATGTCCGCCGTCACCTCAAGCGGCTCGCGGAGATCGGCGTCACCGACTTCAATGGGGCCATCCTCCCCGTCCCCGAGGACGCGGAGTCCCCAGCGCGGACCTACGAGCTGCTGCGGAGCCTCAGCAAGGATGGCCTTGGATGATCATCATCGCGGGGACCGTGGAGATCGACCCAACCAAGCGCGAAGCCGCCCTGACCGCCGGCCGCGAACTCGAAGCGGCGACGCGACGCCAGCCGGGCTGCCTCGATTACGTGTGGACTGTCGACGGCCTCTCGGCTTCGACGATCTACGTGTTCGAACGCTGGGAAAGCGAAGCGGCACTCGCCGCGCACTTCGCCGGGCCGAACTACAACGGCATGCGGGCGATCCTGGGCTCGTTCGGCCTCCGCGGCGCCGCCGTGCTCAAGTACCGCATCGCTGTGGCCGAACCCGTGTACGACGCGACCGGCACGCCCCGTCCCGACTTCTTCACCGAGGCCGCGAATTAGGCTGGCGCCAGATCGGCTACGTCGGCCGGGGCCGTTGGCCGCGGCGCTCCAGCAGCGCCAGCCACTCCGCCGAAATAGGCTCGAGTTCGAAGCCCTCCGGGAACGGGGGCCGCGCCGGCTCGCCGAGCGCGACCAACACGGCCGGCTGCTGGTAGTAAGCCATCACGGTCGCGCGGGCGAGGGCCGCCATCAGCCCTTCATGTTCCGGCGTCGCCGATTGAACGACCTCCAGCGCGGTCGCCGCCGGCAGGGCCGCCAACCCGCCGGGATCGCGGGCGAGGGCCCCAGCGCGGACTGCGTCGAGCTGCGCTGTCAGCGATGCGAACGCCGCGGCGTTCTGGCTCATCGGCCCGGCCACCGCGAGCCAGAGATCGAGGTCGCCGGCGCCCGGCATGCGCCCCTCCGGCGGGATCGCCAGGTTGAGCATGGCCCGCAGGAAGCCGGGATCGCGGAGGGCCGCTGATTCTTCGTTCATATCAATCAAACAGGTTCGCGAGGTTCTTCTTGACGTTCGCGGCGATGTAGAGCGCGATCGCTTGGATGGTCGAGGTCGGGTTCACGGCGGCGCCGGTGACGAAGACGCTTCCGTCGATGACAAAGAGGTTCTTCACGTCGTGCGCGCGGCCCCATTCGTTCACAACTGAGGTTTTGGGGTCGCGGCCCATTCGGGCCGTGCCCATCAGGTGCCAGCCGGCGTTGCGCATCTGGGGGTCGATCATGACGTCGTGGGCGCCGGCCGCGCGCATGACTTCGTCGCCGCGTTCGGCCGCGAACGCGAGGATCTTCTTCGTGTTCTCGCTCAGCGCGTAGGTCACTTTCGGCGCCGGGATGCCGTTGCTGTCCTTGAGCACCGGGTCGAGCGTGACCCGGTTGTGCTCTTCCGGGAGGTCGTCGCTGAGGCAGACGAAGGTGGCCGTGTGGCCGAACATCTTGGCGTAGGCTTCATGGTGGCCGGCGCCCCAGGGGATGCGTCCGTAGGCCATGCCCATCATCGCGGTCTGGGCAGGGCCGA
>CAMAUF010000198.1 GCA_945861295.1 bacterium
GCCCTCGCCATACCACGAGCCGTGATCGAGCACGCGGATGCTGACGACGCAGCCGAGGAAGCGGCCAGGACCGCGCAAGCCTTCAACGATGACGAAGTCCCGGCCCATTGTGGTTGGGTTTTCCCGGCGGAAAGCGCCGTGCAAATAGCCAACGTCCGTGTGGAGGTCTGAATCCAGGGTGTAGTCGACCTGGTAGTAGAGCGGGAAGCGCCTTGGCGAGCCGTTCGTGAACGCGATGCGGACGGCGCCCTTGAACGGCATGGGAAAGTAGGCGTTGAAGCCGCGCCCCTCGTTGGCCGCCGTCAGGGCGCTGGAATAGGCGACGGGCCGGCCGCAACCGAGCCCGAAGAAATCGAGACAGGGGACCGAGATGCTCGGGGTCGCGAGGCCGTCGTACCAGACCTCTAAGCGCAGCCCACGCATCACTTCTGGCGGGGCCGGCGGAAACGTCATCCAGATGTGCCGGATCGTCCCGGGCCCGGCGATTTCCGCGAGCACGACCTGCTCGCCGGGCCCGATCGACCGGCTCGGCGCGCCCTTGCGGCCCTGCGCGGCCGTGCCGCCGGCGCCGCGCGCGCCGGTGGGGTTCTCGAAGGTGATTGCGCGGGAGTCGAGGTTGAGGTCGATGCGGGAAGGGTCGTCGAACATGGTGGGAGTCTAGGAGCCTGTCTGTTTAGGGCAACACAGGCGCGTTGGGACGCGGGCGAGTGTGCACGGCGCTGAGATCCCTCCCCTCGATGCCTGTCGGGGCTGGGCTGGTGGGGGCTCGAAGTCCCGCGGGATGCGTCGCTCCCGCGTTGCGGCCCACCGATTCGCCAGTACACTCAGGAAGCGTGGACAACGACTTTAGCGTCGACCTCCGGGATATCGCCGCCACGGTGCGGACGGCGGACGTGATCATCCTCCGTTTCGTGGTCGTGGGGCAGCGGTTGCTCTTGGATTTCCGCGCGACCGAACTGGACGGGCCATTGATCAAGGTTGTCGACCCAGTGACCTCGGTCGAGGAGCGCTACAAGGATTTGAAGCGGTTGCGGCCCCGGCTCGCTGCGCCGGACAAGATCATCGCGATCTGGTGGCCGCGCTTCGCGACCTCGCTGACGAGCACCGGCCTCTGGAACGACGTGATGCAGCGCGTCTCCGACAGCGGTCACGTCGAGTCGGTTCGCCGTGCCGGCGAGGCCTTGCGTGAGTTGTTGGCGCTGGAACGGACGCAGCAGCGCGCCGCGATTACAGGCGAGGGCTACCGGACGCTCTGGAGCGCCTCCCCGACGCTGCGATGAGGATCGAGCGCTCTGAGTTCCGGCGGCTCGTCCGCGAGGCCGTCGCGGGCATCCCGCCGCGTTTCCTCCACCGCGTCCACAACGTCGATATCGTGATCGAACGCCGCCCGACCGCTTACGACCGCAAGGTGGCGGGGATCGGGCGCTGGAACACGCTGCTCGGCCTGTATCACGGCGTCCCCCTCACGCATCGTGGGGAGAACTACAACCTCGTGCTGCCCGATAAGATCAGCATCTACCAGGAACCGATCGAGGCCATGTGCGACACGGATGACGAGATCCGCGAACAAGTGCGTAAGACGGTGCTGCACGAACTGGCCCACTATTTCGGGATCAGCGACGAGCGACTCGACGAAATTGGCATGGGGTAGGGCGGCCGACTCAGCGCGGCTGACCGTTCGGAGATCTACACCCTTGGCATCGGCGGAGGCGCTTGCCAGGTCCGATCCTTGTGGTTTGCTCGCCCCAAGAGTCCATCACTCCCGGACGGAGAAGGCGTCTAGGTACAGGAGCTGATCGCGGATCTGTCCAGACGTCATGCTGGTGTCGATTGCGGTAAGCAGGCGAACTTGGTTGCCAACGTCGAGCTGTTGGCGTGTTCGAACGATGATGCCCCAGTGGCTTCGACCCACCTCCAGCCATGACTGATGGATGCGAGCAAAATCGCGCGTATTCGCACTGTAAAGGGTTCGGTGCTCACGGGCTGCATGTTCGAGCTGTTCCTCATCGGAGGCGCCAGCCAGCTGGGCTTCCGGCGTCGTCGTCACGTCGAACCCGCGCCTCCGCATGGCTGAGACGACGGCGTGGCGCCCCGAGCCCTCATCGCAGTGCAGCCTGAGCCAGGTCATCAGTGCGGCGCTGTCAGCTGCGCCGCCAGTCCTTTGGCATACGCCGCTGCTTCCTCCGCCAAGTCCGCGTCGACCTCCGCCTTGTTCGCGAGGTAGTAGGTGATACCTGCGTGGACTCGGCACAAGTCGAGCTGCGGATAGTCGGCCACTATGTCCCGCGCAGTGCGCCCTTGGTTGAAGAGCACGGCGACTTGCTCAACCGAAACGCCCGTCCCCGCGAGGCAGGGGCGGCCGCCGTTCACGCCCTCGCGGCGCTGGATCAGGCTGCCAATGTCGATTTCGGTCGCAGTTGCCATGCACCGATCCTACACTACGGCGGGGTGCTTCGCGGGGCCTGAAGTGCCCGACGCGCCAACCAGGGCCTTAGCGAGACGCTGCCGGCCTTCCTCAGGCGTTGACCCAGCGGCCGATGCTTCGGTAGGGTGGTTGGACATGGCATCCCGGTTCGACGAATACTGGCCGGTCGCGCAGCACGCACCGGCGTCAGCCCAGCCGCGTGCCATCGTGCAGCGCAGCCTCTTCGCCCTGGCGCTCGTCTGTTTGGGCCTGGCGAGCAGCTATGGCGCTATCGCCTTGTTGACGCGCGTGACGCCGGCACTGTTCCCCGGCAAGGAACTGATCAGCATCCCGGTCATCACCAACGTCATCGAACGGCTTCCGAGCGGTCTCGAGGTCGAGGCGCCCGGTGAGACGAGCAGCTTTAACCGTCGCAAGACCGTCCTTTTCATCGGCGTCGACCGCCGCGCCGATGTCCCGATCACTGAGCCGTTCCATACCGACTCGATCATGATCGGCACCGTCGACCCGCTCGCCAAGCAGATGAGCGTCCTCAGCTTCCCGCGAGACATGTGGGTCGACATCCACAACCCCTCTGGCGGAAGCTTCAAGAACCGGATCAACGCCTCGTATGGTTACGGCATCCTCAACGATCCGGAACACCGCGTTGAGTCCGGCGCTAAGCAGTTGATCCTCGACATCAAGGAGAACTTCGGGATCGAAGTCGACCTTTGGGTCTGGATGGATATCCGCGGCGTCGAGGCGCTGATCGACCAGCTTGGCGGCGTCGACGTCGTCATCGATGACGATCTGGCCGTGTACGAAAACTGGTACTACACCGACGACGACTTCAGCAACCCGCGCTACATCCAATTTCTGCCGGGCAAGTACCACCTCAATGGGTACGACGCCGTCGCGTTCGGGCGGTACCGGAATGACAGCGACTACAAGCGCGTCAAACGCCAGCAGCTTGTCCTTCTCGCGGCGGTCCAGCGCGCCTTCAAGCAGAACATCTTTCAGGCGAACCCGTTGGGCCTCTGGGGAGCGTACAAGGGCCTGATCCATACCAATGTCGCCGACGTCAATGTGCCCGGCTACGTGGGCTTGTTGAAGGACACGGCTGGCTCGATGAAGGTCTATTCCGTCGCCGACCCGGTTGCCGGCGTGCCCAGTGTCTGGGGGGTGACCATCGCCGAAACTGGCGCACAGGTCGTCGAATGGGAGCCGGAGAACATCCAATACTGGATCAAGCAAACGTTTACCAAGTCGATCTACGCGCAATCCACGGTCGAACTGCAGAACGGCTATGGCGCCGGCGGCGGCGCCCGCCTCGAAGCGCTCGGGCGCTACCTTCAGTTCGAGCGGTACCTCCCCGAAGTCAAGCTTGGTCCCGATACCGCGGAACGTCCCACCACGACCATCGTCGTGAACACGGAAGATCGCCGGCCAATGGCGGAGGATATCGCAAAGTGGCTCGGCCTCCCCGACAGCGCCATCATTAAGGGCGTGCGCGAATCGGCGACCGACCCCGACGTCGTCATCGTCATCGGCCAGGACCTCGAACTGCCGAACTCATAACCCCGCGAACAGCCAGTCCACCCTTGTAGGCGCGGCCAGGCACTCACTCGAAGGCGGCCCGAGCCAGCATCTCGAGTGCCCGGTCTTCAAGCGGCGGGTTGTGGAGCCCGGCTCGGACGTCGCGGTAGTACCGCTCCAGCGGTCGCGACTTCAGCAGCCCGACGCCCCCCACGATCCGCATGGCGAGGTCGACCGCCTCGATGCAATTGTTCAGGGTGTCCACTTTGGCGACGGCCACGCGGTTGATCGCGCTCATCCCGGCCGCCTCTGGGACGGCGCCGCCCCGCTCGGCGGCCCAGGTCCGGGCGGCGTCGTCGATGAGCGCCCGGCTGCGCTGGAGGAGGAGGTCGATCCGCGCGACCCGCATGCGGACGCCAGGGTAGCCGCTGATCGTCCGCGGCGTGGAATCCACGGGGCTGTTGGGGTTGAGGGCATTGGGCGCGCGCTCCTTTGCGAAGGCGACCGCGTAGTCGCGAGCGGCGCGGCCGACGCCGAGGGTCGTGGCGGCCACCCCGAGCGCGAACCAGACGGTTCCGGCGGCGCTTCGCGCGTTCGGTTGCCCCAGGGCGCCGCGGACCACGAGGCGTCCCAAGGGGATGCGGCAGCGCTCCAGGACGACGTCATGGCTGCCCGTCGCCCGCATCCCGAGGGCGTCCCAGGTCTCGTCGATGCGGAAGCCGGGGTCTTCGCGGTAAACCACGAAACTCGCGAGTTCGGGGCCCGCCGGCCCATCGACCCGGGCGAGGACGACGAAGTACTTCAACAGCGGCGCCATAGTGGAGAAGGTCTTGCGGCCCGTGATCGCCCAGCCGTCGCCGTCCGGCTCGGCGACTGTATCGGGAAGGCCGCCGCCCGCCGGGCTGCCGAGCCCTTCCTCGGTCGCGATCGTGTTGACCAGCCAACTGTGATCGACGGCGCCGCGCGAAAACTCCTCCATCCAATGCGCCGGCCAGGTTGGCCCGTCGCGCTGCT
>CAMAUF010000199.1 GCA_945861295.1 bacterium
AGGCGATCTTGGGGCTCACACGCCAGATCTTGATGCCCGACTTCTCGCCTACGCGATAAATCGACCGGATCGGGATATCAGCGACCCTCGCGTTCAGGACGTTCAACTTCACGAGCACGTCGTTCGGGAAGCCGTAGCGGGGATACAGCTTCCATTGCAGGAGTTCCCGAAGGACTGGCGCCGAAATCGCCGTGTACCCGGACTGGTAGTCGGCGACGTGCCAATACCCGGTCGCGGCTTTGGACATGAGCGAGAGGAAGACGTTGCCGAGAAAACGATGCCGCGGCATCACCTTGAAGGTTTCGGACCAGAAGAAGCGGTTTCCTTTGGTGTAATCGACCTGGTCGGCGATGACGGGCTCGACGACGCGGGTCAGCTCCGCCGGGTCCATCTGTGCGTCGCCGCCCATGACGGCGATCACGTCGTCGCCCAGCTCCAAGGCCCGGCGGTACCCCGTCACAATGGCGCCACCGACGCCCTGGTTGGCGCTGTGGCGGATGAGTTCGACGCGGCCGGGCTGGGCGCGCACCTGCTCGTCGACGCGGGCGACGGTCTCGTCGGAACTGAGGTCGTCGACGACGATGATGTGGTCGACGAAGGCCGGCATCGTCGAAATAACGCGCGCAATGAGGAGCTGCTCGTTGTGCGCGGGGACGACAACGGCGATGGTCTTGCCGCCTAACATGCAGGCGCTCCTACGCAGAATGGGGTCGCCTTCGGCGGTGGCCGTCGCCGCGCCTGGGCTCCCGATGGTACGTTCCGCGGGGCGCTCGGGCGAGCCGTTCGCGCCCATGGCCGGGCGGCCTACACTCGGAGAGAGTGAACGCCGCCGCCCTGCCCTACACCCTCCTCCTGATCCTTGCCGAACTCGCCGTCGGCAGCCTCTGGATCACCGTCGCCAGCGACCTCCGCGGAGGCGTGACCCGCGGCTTCGTCATGACGATGGCCTTCTGTGTCGCCGTCACCGCCGGGCTCGGCTACTGGACCGCTTCCACAATCGACCTCGGGACGGACGTCGACGGCTACCGCCTCGACCCGGCCTGGTTCGATGAGGTTCAGCGCGGGCTCCTGATCGTGCTTGCGGCCAGCTGCGTGTACACGTTTAGCGTCTTCATGGGCTGGGATCCGGTCGGCCGGATCAGCGGCCTCGCGGGCGCGGCAGGCGGCGTGTTCTGCGTCTTCGCCTTGGCGGCGATGCTGGCGCCGCCCGCTTGGGGGCTGCCGGCCACCCTGATCGCGCTTGTGGGCGGGACGCTCGCGCTCGGCGCCGTTTCGGTCTCGATGGTCTGGGGCCACTGGTACCTGACGGAAGGCTCTCTGCCATCGTGGCCCTTGCGCGACCTCGCCTGGATCCTGATAGGCTCCCTCGCGTTCCAAACGGTCGTGCTCGCCATCAACCTTGTCGTCCCAGTCCGGGACACCCCCTCGCCCGAGAACGCGCTCGAAGTCGGCATCTTCAGCAACCCGGCGCTCTACTTGCGGGTCGGCGTCGGGATCGTGTTTCCCGTGATCTTGGCGGTGCTCTCGTTGAAGACCACGCAGATCCGGGCGATGCAGAGCGCGACGGGCTTGCTCTACATCTGCATGGGCGCCGTGTTCGCGGGCGAAGTGCTGGCCAAGGGCCTGATGTTCATCACCGCGCGCCCGGTCTGAGCGCTTGTCCGCGCCTCGCGCCGATCCTGCCCGCGTCACGCCATCTCCGCGCTTACGCCCACGCGAGCAACCGCCCAGCCCGGCTGTGACGTCCGCGCCTGGGGGATGACGTCGCGACCGGCGATGCTGCCTGCATATCCGACACCGAGCCCGCACGGGCAACCCACCCTTAGCCATCCTGTCCCGTTATGGCCGGCCCGGCACGGGCCATGAGCAAAGATGAGCAAGTCCTCATGAATTTCGTCGTGACATACCGCTTCGCGATACCGGGGCCGGCTTTAGCCGGGTCGGAGGCGTGCCGTCCGCTTACGCTGCGGGGCGTCAGTCGTAGCGGAAGAAGCCGCGGCCCGTCTTGCGGCCGAGGTGGCCGAGCGAGACGAGACGCCGGAGCAGCGTCGGCGCCTTGAAGCGGGCCTCGCCGTACTCCTCGAACATCGAATCGGCGATGAACCGCAGCGTATCGAGCCCGATCAGGTCAGCCGTCGCGAGCGGGCCCATCGTGTGGTTGAGGCCGACCTTGCAGGCGTTGTCGACATCCTCAGCCGTGGCGACGCCGTTATCGAGCATGTTGATGGCGTCGAAAATGAACGGCACGAGCAGCCGGTTCGCAATGAAGCCCGGCGTGTCCTTCACGCGCACCGGCACGCGGTCCATGCGCTCGCAGATGCCGTACCCCTCGGCCAGGGTCTGGTCCGACGTGCTCGCCGTCGTGATGATTTCGACGAGACGCAGCGCCCACGGAGGGTTGAAAAAATGCAGCCCGATGACCCGTTCGGGGCGCCCGCTGGCGGCGGCGAGGTCGCTCAGCGGCAGCGAACTGGTGTTGCTAGCCAGGATCGCGTTGGGCCGGCAGAGGGCCCCGAGCCTCCGGAACAACGCGATCTTGACGCTGAGGTCTTCAACCACGGCCTCGATAACGCAATCCACATCACGCAACGAGTTCAGCGTGTCCATGTCGGCGATGGCACGGATGCGCCCGATCGCGGCTTCGGCGTCGGCGGTCGATATCCGGCCGCGCTCCGATTCGCGCCGGAGCCGTCGCGCGATACTGGCGTGCCCTGCATCCACGCGCGCCTGGTCGACATCGACGAGCGTCACATCGAAGCCGTTGACGGCCGCAACCTGGGCAATCCCGCTGCCCATCAGGCCCGAGCCGACCACGCCAAGCCGTTGAATATCCATCGTGCGCTGCTCCCTCGATCAGGCCCTTGCCGAAAGGCCGACCAGCTTTATGGTACGCGATCTCTCGAGCGGTCGCGCTCTTGTCGCGCTCCCGATATGCTTCGGACAACGGGAGTGAACCAACGTGTCTGAACAGGAAGAACAGAGCCTTATCACGGACGAACACCGGGCGATCATCGGCGTGCGGGGCGAGCCCTACCCGGTCATCGTCGCCGGCGAACATGCCTCGCGCATGCGTGACATCCTGGAGGACAGCGACCCTCGCTGGGCCGACGGGACGGGGATGGCGCCGCCCTACGCCCTCGCGAGCTTCGGCGGGCGCCCCAGCCGCAACATGCCCTTCATCCTGCCCAACGGCCTGCTCACGCAGCAGGAGTGGCGCTTCAACCGCCCCTTCCGCGTCGGCGAAGAGCTGCAGGCGGTCGCGTACGTCGCCGACATCCGCGAACGCCTCGGAGGGCGCTACGGCCACAGCGTCCTCGTCACCTCCGCCGTCGACTACCTCGACTCCGAAGGCAACGTTGTCGCCTCGGCGCTCTCGATGCTGACCCAATTCGACCCGGCCCGAGCTAAGAAGGAAGGCGCCGAATGACCCGCTACTACGAAGACGTGAACATCGACGAGGAGATCCCGCCCGTCGAAAAGACACCGACCGAGGACCTCGCCGTCGACTTTTTCGGCCGCGGCAACCCGATGAACCCCGCCTTCGCCGACGCGGCCGCCGGCAAGCGCCTGGGGCTCAAGGGCGCGCTGGTGCCCGGCATGCTCAAGATCGCCTGGATGACCCAATATGCCAACGACTGGGCCGGCCCCGAATCGACCCTCGAGAACATCCGTGTCGCGTATCGCCGTCCCGACATGGCCGGCACGCCGCTGACGCTCAGCGGACGCGTCGTCGACAAGCGCCAGGAGGCCGGCAAGGGCATCGTCGAGGTCGAGGTGGTAACCCTCGCGGACGGCCAGCCGTCCGTCCGCGGCAACGTGCAATTGGTGCTGCCGATCCGCGGCTAACGGCGGATGCCAGAACGCCCGGCGCCGCCTCGCCGTCTCCACATCGCCGGCATCGCCTCGGCTGGGGCAGCTTGAGAACTGGTCGGGCCGCGCTTCCAAGCCGCCCCTTCCGGGCGCTACAGCCCCTTCCAGCCCGCTAGGCGCCGCATGCCCTCTTCGAGGCGGTCGTCCGGAGTCGTGACCGAGAGGCGGATGTACCCTTCGCCCTGGATGCCGTAGCCACGGCCAGGCGTCACGACGACCGAGATGTCCTCGATCAGGCGCGCCGCGTACTCGGCGCTGGTGACGCCCGCCGGCAGCTTCGCCCAGACGTAGAGCGAGGCCTTCGGTAGGTCGACTTCGAGCCCGATCTTCCGTAACACCTCCACGATCCGGTCACGGCGGCGCTGATAAATCGCGTTGTGCTCGTCGATTGCGTCCTGCGGCCCGTAGACTGCCTCGATCGCCATGCGCTGGATCGCCTGCGGGATGCCGCTGTCAATGTTCGACTTGACGCGCATGAGGGCGTCGACCATCGTCGCGTTGCCGACGACCATGCCGATCCGCCAGCCCGTCATGTTGTAGATCTTCGACCAGCTGTTGAACTCGACGGCGACATCACGGGCGCCGGGGACCTGGAAGATCGAGGGCGCCACGTAACCGTCGAAACAAACGTCGGAGTACGGATTGTCGTGCAGGATCGCGACGTCGTACTTCTTCGCCCACGCTACAGCCTTTTCGAAGAAGGCGATCGAGGCGACGGCGCCCGTCGGGTTGTTCGGGTAGTTGAGCCAGATCACCTTTGCCTTCTGGGCGACATCGGCGGGGATCGCGTCGAAATCGACGAGCCAGCCGCCTTCGCGGGTGCACGGGACTTTGTAGCTCGTGCCGCCCGCGAACATCGTGCCGACTTCGTACACCGGATAGCCGGGGTCCGGCATGATCGCGATGTCGCCGGGGTCGATGAAGCAGAGGGCGATGTGGCCGATGCCCTCCTTGGAGCCGATCAGCGGCAGGCACTCCTTGGCCGGGTCGAAGCGTGTTTCGAAGCGGCGGAAGTACCAATCAGAGATTGCCTGGCGGACTTCGGGCAGCCCTTCGGATTCGGGATAGCGATGGTTGAC
>CAMAUF010000200.1 GCA_945861295.1 bacterium
ACCTCGACCCATCGGTTCCATCGATACCTAGGCCCCCTGGCTAAGAAGTTGCTTCCCAGTTGCCCAATCCACTCGTATACTCCCACATCCAAGGGGATAGCCTGCACGTATTGCTTGCAGGGCCTACCTCTATTTGGCCTCTACCGGAGGGAAGACATGAGGGAATCGGACAACTACTGGCTGCGGCGGATGGCCGCTGGCAAGGTCTCGCGACGCCGATTTGTCGGCGGAGCGGCCACCATGGGCGTCGGCGCGGCGGGCCTCGGGCTCGTCGGCTGCGGCGACGATGACGACGACGCACCGAGCGCAACCGCCTCTGCCGCCGGGACGACCGCAGCGGCAACCGCGGCAGCGACGACGGCAGCCGCAACGGCAAGCGCCACGGCTGCGGGCACGCCCGTCGTCGCGAAGCAAAAGGGCGGCAACGCGCACTTCACGAGCGCCAACGCGACCTACGACACCTTCGACGCCGACCGCACCCGCTTCGGCCCAATGGGCACCCTCCTCGGCCTCGCGAACCAGAGCGTGGTGGGCTGGACCAGCTTCACGCAAGCCAAGATCGCCGGCTACTTCGCCGAATCCTGGGAACAACCGGACAAGACGGTCTACACCTTCAAGGTGCGGCAGGGCCTCACCTGGCACAACAAACCGCCGGTCAACGGCCGCGCCGCCAACGCCAACGACATCGTCTTCCACATGAACCGGAACAAGGTCGGCCTCCTCAAGGACGGGACCAAGGACCCGAACTTCTATCGGAGGCCGCTGTTCGAAGTCATCGACAAGGTCGAAGCGGTCGACAACATGACGGTCAAGGTCACGCTGACCAAGCCGTGGCCGTTCTTGCTCAACACCCTGGCGGGCACGTGGACGAAGGTCCAAGCGCCGGAAGCGGTCGACAAGTTCGAGACCGAATACGCGAAGTTCAACGTCGAGCAGATCATCGGCACCGGCGACTTCGTGATGTCCGACTTCAAGTCGGAAGGCAACCTGACCTTCAAGCGCCATGAGAAGGCGAGCCGCGTCCCGAACTGGGACCAGATCGACTACATCCCGCTCTTCACCGACCCGGCTGCCCTCCAGGCGGCCTTCGAGCAGAAGCAGATCGACGCGTTCGCGCCGAGCCAGATCGCGGTCGTCGAGGACCTCCTCAAGCGCCTCGCAGGCAAGATCTACGAAATCAAGACCTTCACGCCAAACCCGGTCCTCTCGGCCTGGTACGGCGGCGCGCCGCCCTGGAGCGACCAGCGGCTGATTAGCGCGATCATGGGCGCGATGGATCGTCGTGGCCTCATCCAGCAGCTCCTCCAGGGTCGCGGCGCCATCGCGGCTTGGATGCCGCCAGCCTGGGCGCCGTTCGCCCTCCCGGAGAAGGAGCTCATCACCTTCCCCGGCTACCTGGAGGACCGGGCCAAGGACGAAGCTGACGCCAAGGCGAAGTGGCTTGCCGGCGGCGGCGACAAGCTCGGCGAAATCACGGTCGACATCCCCGACATCTTCGAAGGCCTCTATGCGGGCGTCGGCGCGATCATCGCCAACAAGCTCAAGTCCGTGCTCGGCAACGACTTCAAGATCAAGGTCGAACCGTACTCGGTGATCACCGCCAAGCTCGTCGGCCAAAAGTACGGCGGCAGCGGCGGCAACAACGTCTGGTTCGGCTGGGGCAACCCGCCGGCAGACCCAGACACGAGCCTCAGCTACATCAACACCCTCAAGTCCACCGCCGCCAACAACGCGGCCTACGCCGTCAAGATGGACAAGATGGACGCGATCTGCGAACAGCTCTCGAACGAGTTCGACGTCGCCAAGCGCATCCCGCTCAACCACGAGGCGGCCAAGGAAGCGCTCAAGTTCACCGGTGGCGGCCTCACCGGCCTCTTCGAGGGCATCTCGAACACCCTCTACTGGAACTACTTCAAGATCGGCGAGATCACTCACCAGGAGACGATCCTCAACGCCGGTCGCGACTTCTGGTTCGACCAGAAGGACCCGACCTGGGCCGGCCGCAAGGCGTAGGCCCGCCACTCCCATCGCCCACTCACCAGAAGGCCCGCCCGGCGCATGCCGGGCGGGCCTTCTCCACGTTCATGGCACGAACGCAGCAGGCGACACCGGCGGCGGCACCTGTTGGCACGCATCCGCATCCGGATCGGCGCCGAGTCGGCCAGTTCGAAGCGGAGCTTGTCTGTCTTGGGCAAAGGGCACGCTTTGCTTGCGCCCTCAGGCACACACGTCAACTCCTTCCTCGCCCGGAAAGAGTGCGACCGAAGGGCGTTGAGCTAGCTCGCGGCGGCGGGGGCAGGCCCACCGAGTTGACCAACGTGGTCCCGCCGTTTCGCCTCGCGGAACACGAGGTAGACCGCCGTCCCGATGAGCGTGACGCTCACCGGGAAGCCAAGGATGCGGCTCCAGACGAGGTACTCGCCAATCGAGAGCGTATCGAGCAGGTAGAGCCGAAGCAGCCCGTTGACGAGATCCCAGGCGGCGAAGGCGATGGACAGCCAGATGTAAATCGGGGCCGAAACGGGGATCTTGCGCGCGACATCCGGGAAGAGTTCCCGCGCGAGCGCGCCGATCAGCGGCCGCCTCAACGCGGCGCTGCCGAGGTGCAGGCAGAGGAAAACGCCGTCGGTGATCGGGTCGCGGTAGAGATACGCCTTTTCGCTGTCGGTGACGAAGCCGATGACGGACGAAATGATCACGATGCCGAAGCCGATCATCCCGAGTACGCCGATCAGGCGGTCCTTTCGCGTGAGGAAGAACACGACGGTGGAAGCGATCAGGCCCGCCAGGATCGCCTGCCACGGGTCACCAATTTTGGTGACCAAGAAGAAGACGCCGACTGGGACAGCGCTGAGGCCGATGCGTGGGTTCATGAGGGCGGCTCCACGGCGTCGCGGCTGAGTTCACGGATGCCATCGCGGTGGAGCACAGCCAGCGAGGCGTACCGCCCCGGATTGCCCGTGACCCACTCCTCGGAGGGCGTTCCAGCGATGGCGCGTTTCACGGCGGCGGGAGTCCCGGCGGCCAGCACGCCCGGCGGGATGACGACCCCACCAAGCACGACCGACCCGGCCGCGATCAGCGAGCCTTCACCCACGACGGCGCCATCGAGCACCTGCGCGCCGTTGCCGATAAGGGCGCGGGCGCCAATGGTGGCGCCGTGGATGATGGCGTTGTGGGCGACGGACGCGTCCTCGCCGATGAGGGCGGGCAAGTCCGCACGGCCGTGGACGACCGCACCGTCCTGGATGTTGGCGCCAGGCCCGATGACCGCGTAGGACGTGTCGCCACGCACGACCGCGCCGTACCAGACGGACGCGCGTTCGTGGATCGTGACGTCGCCAACCACGGTCGCTGTCGGGGCAATGAAGGCGGTGGGATGGATTCGCGGGACTTTGTCGTCCACGGCGTAGATCGGCATCCAACTAAGATAGCGGCCACCGTCGAACGGGACGAGAAACGGCGGCGCGGCGAACACTCGCTTGACGGCCTGGCTCGCCAACGCCTACGCTCAACGGCGTAACTTCACAACACGCGATGATCGGGACGAGTAACCCTCGAAGCGAGCCCACAGAGAGCCGGGAAAGGTGAGAGCCCGGCGGCGGCGCAGAAGGCGAATGGACCCGGGAGCACCGAAGCGAACCGCGCAAGCGCAGTAGCCGAGGCGGAGAGGGCACCGATATCAGAGCCCGGGCGATCGTCCTTCCAGGAAGGACCGTCGCAACAGAGCGCCTCGGGGGACGCAACCCGAGGAACAAAGGTGGCGCCGCGAGCAAACCCCTCGTCCTTTGGGACGGAGGGGTTTTTCTTTGCCCAGGAGGCTGGGCCCAGACGCTGGAAGGAGCGCCTTTACTATGGCTGACAAGAAGATCATCCTGCCCGAAGCGGAGCTTCCGGAGCGCTGGTACAACATCGCCGCGGACCTCAAGAACCCACCCTCTCCGCCCCTGCACCCCGCGACGCATCAGCCTGTGGGCCCGGAGGCGTTGGCCCCGCTCTTCCCGATGGAACTGATCAAGCAAGAAGTCAGCGCCGAGCGTTACATCCCCATCCCGGAGGAAGTGCGCGAGATCCTCAAGCTCTGGCGTCCAACGCCGCTGATCCGGGCCACCGCGCTCGAAAAAGCGCTCGGCACGCCCGCGCACATCTACTACAAGTACGAAGGCGTCTCTCCCTCTGGTTCGCACAAGCCCAACACGGCCGTAGCCCAGGCGTATTACAACGCCAAAGAGGGCGTGAAGCGGATCGCGACGGAGACGGGCGCGGGCCAGTGGGGCTCGTCGCTCGCCTTCGCCTGCCAGCAGTTCGGGATCGAGTCGAAGGTTTACATGGTCAAGGTCTCCTATAACCAGAAGCCCTACCGCCGCTCGATGATGAACCTTTGGGGTTCCAGCGTGGTCGCGAGCCCGAGCCAGGACACGAACTCCGGCCGGGCCATCCTTGCCGCTGACCCGGAGAGCGACGGCTCGCTCGGGATCGCGATCAGCGAGGCCGTGGAAGACGCCGCCATGCGGGAGGACACGAAGTACTCGCTCGGCTCCGTCCTCAACCATGTGTTGCTGCACCAGACCGTCATCGGCCAGGAAGCGATCCGTGCGATGGAGATCGCCGGCGAATACCCGGACGTGATCGTGGGCTGCGCCGGAGGCGGTTCGAACGCGGCGGGCCTGATGTTCCCCTTCCTCAAGGACAAGCTCGACGGCGAAACGAAGACGCGCTTCCTCGCGGTCGAGCCGGCCTCCTGCCCCAGCCTGACCAAGGGCGAGTACCGCTACGACTTCGGCGACACCGCCGGCCTGACGCCCCTGATGAAGATGTACACGCTCGGGCACACCTTCATGCCGCCCGGCATCCACGCCGGCGGACTGCGTTATCACGCCATGGCGCCGATGCTCTGCCAGCTCTACGACGAGGGCTGGATCGAGGCGAAGGCGTACA
>CAMAUF010000201.1 GCA_945861295.1 bacterium
GGCGACGGCGACATGTTGCCGTCCTCGTTGCGGGTCGCGTTGGCCATGGCAGCTTCGCCGCCGGCACGGCACATGGTCGCGTAGATGACGAGCGAGGCGAGCTTGTCCTTGATATGGGGTTCGTCGGCGATGCCGTTGGCGTCGGCGAGGAGGGCGGCCATGCCGACCTGGCGATCCGCTTCTTGGCCGGAATGCTCGACGCCGGCGGCTCGCTCCCAGAGGCCGAGCGAGTGGGCGAGCGTGGCGGCGTGTGAGGTTTCGCCGTCGAGGAAGATGCGGTCGTTCGGCACATACACGTGGTCGAAGACGACGAAGCCTTCGGGGCAGCTGCTCTTGCCGCTGACGGGGTAATGGCGGACATCCTCACCGCGTGGCGCATAGCTCGTGTCGATGATCGAAACGCCGGGCGCGTTCACCGGGACAGAGCAGGCGATCGCGTAATCCTCTTCGCCGGGCCGCATGCCTTTGGTCGGAAGGATGACGAGTTCATGCTCGATGGAGGCGGCGCTGATGTGCATCTTGCAGCCGGTGATCCAGACGCCGCTTGAGTTCCGGTCGACGACGTGGACGTAGAAGTCGGGGTCGGACTGCTGGTTCGGGCGCTTCTTGCGGTGGCCCTTGGAGTCCGTAACGACTTCGGCGCAGCGGAGGTCGGCATCGCGGCAGTAGTCGATAAAGTTGTAAATGCGCGAGCGGTACTCGGGCTTGAGCTTGCCGAGTGTCGCGGCGGCGGTCGAAAGCGCGAGAATGATCGTGCTGGTCGTGCCGAGGGCCATGTCCTGCCTGCCGGCGGCGAGCTTGCGGCCGCGCTCCTGGTACTCGCCCAGGGACTGCGGGACGATGTAGAGCGGGTTGAAGGCGCCGGGCGCGGCGGAGTAGTGGCTGTCATAGACGGCGGCCGAGACGTCGACCGAGGTCCGGATCATGGGGTGCGTCGATGGGTCGGTGACGCGCTCGCCGTCGACGTAGGTCGCGCGGCCGTCCAAGAGGGAGGCTCTGTACTGTTCGCCGGTCATCATGGTCATTGTTGTGTGTCCTCCGTGGGTTTGCGGCGCGTGCGCCTGAGGTTCGTTGGGCGGCAGCATAGACTATCGAGCGTCCGTTCGGCCAGCAGGTCCGCCGTGCTCGTCAGATGAACGCCTCGCGGGCGGGCATCGACTTCCAGTAGTAGTTCGTGATCCCGCCGCCGGAGCGCGCGAGGCGAAAGGTGAGTTCGACCGGCATGTCGATCGCGACCCGTTCGATGTCGCGGTCGGTCATCATCAGCACGCAGCGTGCGCCGTTGTCGAAGTCGACCACGGTTAGCACGAGTGGCACGTCGGCCGTCCCGGCGATGTAGTCCATCGAATAGGTAAAAAGATGCGCTGGCTCGCCGACGAGCCGGACGGAGTCGAAGGCGTCGCGTGTGTTGCATGAGATGCAGATGCGCTGCGGCGGATACATCACCGTCTCGCACTTTTGGCAGCGGACGCCCTTGAAGCGGAGGACCTGGTCCTGCTCGCGGTGGAGCGCCGCCGCCGATGGCCCCGCCGACGCCGGACGCCGGACGCCGCTCTCTTCGGAAAAGAGTCCGCGCCACTTCAGGTAATCCGCATAGGCCTTGACCGGCAGTTTCGGCGCGAGGTGGCCGGCGACGCCGCGGCGGCCGGTGCGGCCCTCGCCCGCGTTCTCGGTGACGCGGAAGGCCATGGCGTCGGCGCCGTCGCCGTAATTGATCATGAGCACGCTTTCGCCAGCGTTGGCGGTTTCGAGAGTGGCGACGAGCTGCGCCAGGGCGAAGGCAGCGCCGCAGTTGCCGAGCGCGCCGAAGAGGGGCGCCGCGAGCTTGTCTTTGGCGATGCCCAACATCCGCGCCGCTTCGGCATGCCGCCGGGCATCCGGCGCGGAGAGCACGACGCGGTCGAAGCTTGCGATGGGCCGGGCTGTCTTGCGCTCCCAAAGCTCGGCCACCTTCTGGATGGCGTCGAGGTAGCCTTCCTGCTGGACGAATCGATCCTCCCAGGAGCGGATCATCGTGTCGCCGGCCGCCCGCCACACGTCGTGGATCTCGTGAGCGAGCGAGACCACGCCTTCGAACACGGCCGCGACGTCCCCCGGCCCGACCTCGATGCAGACGGCGCCGTCGCCGGAGGATTTCTCGAAGTCCGAACCCGGCGGGCCGACCCGGCAGTCCGAGGCGACGACGAGCGCGCGCTTCACCCGGCCGGCCGCGACCGCGTCCAGCGCCATGAGGAGGGCGATCGAGCCGGAGCGGACGCTGTGGCTGATGTCGGTCGTGAATAGGTCATCGGGGAGGTCGGCGGCCGTCGCTGCCACGGTCGAAGCCTGCTTCTCCTGATACGGCAGCGTTGTCGAGGCGAGGTAGACCGCGTCGATAGTCGAGCGGTCGAGCCCGGCAAGGCAATCCTCGACCGCCGCCACGGCCATCGTGACCGAATCTTCGTCGAAGTTGGCCACGGCGCGTTCAACGGTCCCGGTCCAGCCGTCAGTCGATGGGCCGAGCCGGTGGAGGGGGACGTAGGCGCCGGTGCGGGTGATTCCAGCCATGTAAAGCAACTCCTTCGTTGAGTGCCAGGTCGTGGGGTTGGGCCGTCGCCGAGGACCGCTACTCCTGGAGCCCAAGGAACAGCGGCTCGGGGCGAAAGAGCCGCTCGTCCATCAGCTTGAGATTGGGCGAGACGTCGATCGGGAACTCCGAGAGGTCGAGCACCTGCGTGCGGACGTCCACACCTGGCGCGACCTCGTCCAACCGCAGTCCGTCCGGCGTCAGGCTGAAGACGGCGCGCTCGGTGATATACATCACGTCGTGGCCGGCCAGGGCCGCCTGTGGGCCGCTGAAACAGACCATTTGGACGTCGCGGACGAAGCGGCGGTAGCGGCCTTCGCGGTGGATCACGAGGCGACCGTCGTCACATTCAGCTTCGAGCCCGTCACCGGTCATGGTGCCGCAGAAGGTCATCTTTCGGGCGGTGGTCGAAATGTCCGTGAATCCGCCGGGGCAAGGCAATTGGCCGCCGATCCTGCCGACGTTGACGTTGCCGAAGCGGTCGATTTCGGGCATGGCCAAGAAGGCCTGGTCGAGGCCGCCGCCGCTGTAGAAATCGAGCAACCAGGCTGGCGACGAGATCGCGGTCGGGTTCCAATGGGTCGCCGAGAGGCAGTGCCCACCGAAGACGCCGTGTTCGACGCTCCAGCGGATCTTGTCCCCCAGGTGCTCCTCGATGGCGGTCGTGGGCATCAAAGCCGTCGGGATGCCGGCGCCGATGTTCACGAGCTGGCCGGGCTTGATCTCCTGAAGCGCGCGGCGGGCGACGACTTTTTCCACCGATTGGGGCGCATAGGCGATGTCTGGGAGCGGCAGCCGCCGCGCGCCCGTCGTTGCCGGGGAGTCGCCCTGATTCTTGCCGTACTCCCACTGCAGGGCGGACTCGTGAACCACGACATAATCGACAAGCGGGCCGGGCACTTCGACCATCAGCGGGTGCATTGAGCCGGCTTGGACGACGCGCTTGACCTGGGCGATGACGACGCCGCCGGAGTTCCGCGCCGCCGTCGCCTGCAGGAGGATGCCCTGGGTGAGGCCATCTTCGTCGCAGATCAGGTTGCCGTCGGAATCGGCCGTGCTTGCCCGGATCAGCGCGACGTTGATGGGGAAGGCGCGATAGAACAGGTTCTCCTCGCCCGCCATGGAGATCACTTCGATGAGGTCGTCCTTGGCGCGGGCGTTGAGGCGGCCGCCGTCGCGGCGTGGGTCCGCAAACGTGTCGATCCCGACGGTCGTCGCGTACCCCTTACGTCCCGCGGCGATGGCGCGAAGCGTCTGGAAGATCGCGTTCGCCGGCCAGCAATACGCCTCGACCTGCTCATCGTGGATGAACCGGTTGAGTTCGGAAGTCTTGCTCAGTGTTGGCAGGATGTACGTGCTGCCAATGATGCGCTTGAGGAGGCCGGGATGGGCCCAGCGATTGAGCCCGGTGCCGTCGTCCCAGCCGTACAGCCACGGGTGCAGCTCGGTGATCTCGCGCGGCGATCCGGTTTCGAGAAACCGGCGCTCGATCGCGATCAGCACGGCCTCGGGGACCATGTTGCCCATCAGCCCGCTCACCGTCACCGTCGCGCCCGAAGGCACCAAGGCGGCGGCCTGTTCCGCTGTGATCACCTTCACGGGCTTGGCCTCCCGAAGATCTGGACGAAAGCGCTGAACGAACCAGCCGTCCCGCCGACCGAGTAGACGAGGCTGCGGCGCACTTCCGCTAGCTGGCGCGGCCCCGCCTGACCTGTGAGTTGGAGGAACGACTCGTACACCTGACGAATCCCGCTCGCGCCGGCCTGGTAGCCGTTGCAGAGGAGGCCCCCGTCCGTGTTGGTGGGGATGCGGCCCTCCAGGTCGAAGCGGCCATCGAGGACGGCCTCGACCGCCTCGCCCGCCGAAGCGAACCCGAGATCCTCGTAGGCCAACAGTTCGGCGGCGCTGTTGAGGTCAAACAGCTGGGCGTGGTCGATCTCGTCAAGCGGGTCGACGATGCCGGCCATCTCGTAGGCCCGCGCCGCGGCGAGGCGCGCCTCCGGGAGGCCGAGGTAATCGTAGTCCCGCGCGATCCGCCCCTCCATCGCCCCAGACGCGACGCCGATGCCTTCCAGCACGATGTAGGGCCGGCCCAAGGCGCGCGCCCGCTCCTCGCTGCAAACGATGGCGGCGGCGGCGCCATCAAGCGACTCGCAGCCGTCGAGGACCGTCATCGGTGAAGCGGACGGCGGCGCGGCCAGGAGGTCGGCCTCGGCGAGGGGAGTCCGGAGCGCGGCGAATGCGTTCTTCGCGCCAGCCCGCCGGCTACGCGTGACCAGCCGCGTCAGCGCTGCCCGGATACGGTCCGCGGGAAGCTGGTGATGATGACCGTACCGCTTGAGGTACAACGCCGAGAAGGCCGCC
>CAMAUF010000202.1 GCA_945861295.1 bacterium
GTTTCACTTCGCGCTCGAAGTCGCTTTCAAACGCCGCGTCCTGACGGACGCGGAAATCGCCGTAGCGCTCCTCGGCGAGATGCCGGGCGACCTCGGCGGAGACTTTGCCCGCGTCGTGCAGCACGTCATAGTCGTTGAACGCCAACAGCGCGTCGAGTCGCTCGACCCAGTCAACCATCCGCATTGGGATCCGGCGGGCTGCCCTGTTCTCGGCGAAATCCAGATACATCGTGACCAACCGTTCGAGTTCACGAATCTCGGGCTCGGCGAGATAGTTCTTCGCCACGACAACGTCAGACTTCAGGATCTTGCCCTCGGGCGCGTTCTTCCAAGAAGTCAGCCCCATCGTCAGACGAGCCGCGTCAGCGCGTTCGACGATGATCTCCGCGGCCGTGTTGCCGGTCACCGCCCAATGGAGCTTGTTCTGGACCGTTTGGAAGAACGTCTTCGTCACGGCCGCCGCCTTGTCGTAATCGATGCTGCACTGCTCGAAAAGGTCGGTGATCTTGAGGTAAAATCGCCGCTCACTCGCCCGGATCTCCCGGATCCGCTCCAGCAACTCATCGAAGTAATCCTTGCCGAAGCGCTTGTTCAGCTTGAGACGCTCATCGTCAAGCGCGAAGCCTTTGACGATGAACGCGCGAAGCGTCTCCGTCGCCCAGATGCGGAACTGGGTCGCCTGCACGCTACTGATGCGATACCCGACGGAGATGATGGCGTCCAGACTATAGAACTCAATCTCACGGCTGACCTCGCGGTCGCCTTCTAATCGAACTCTTCGAATTTTTCGAATTGTTCGATCTCGTTCAAGCTCACCACTTTCGTAAATGCCGCGGAGATGATGGTTCACCGTTGGGAGCTCGACGCCGAACAGGGTCGCGATCTGCCGTTGGTTGAGCCAGAAGGTCTCCCCCTCGTAGAGGATTTCGACCCGGACGGCCCCGGACGGCGTCCGGTACAGGATGATGTCCCCGTTGAGGAAGCCCTCGGCGTCCGTCTGCTCGTCCATTCACCAAAGGATACCGGATGAGGTCGGCCGAGGTGCGCGAGACGCTGGCGTCGCGGCCGAGCGCGCCGTACCCTCCCGGTGACAGGACGCAGGAAGCCGTCCCGCGCGGCATGGGAGCACGATGTTCATCGTCCTAGAAGGTGGCGAAGGCGCGGGCAAGAGCACCCTGGCCGAAACGCTTCGCGCGGGCTTCCTCTCCGCCGGACGCGAGGCGATCGCCGTGCGCGAGCCTGGGAGCACGGCAACGGGCACGGCCGTCCGCGCCCTCTTGCACGGCGAGCTCACCCCCTGGGCCGAGACGTTCGCCTTCCTGCTCGCCCGCGCGCAACTCATCGCCGAGGTGATCGCGCCCGCCCTTGAGGCCGGCACGCTGGTGATTTGCGACCGCTTCGAGGCCAGCACTTTCGCCTACCAAGGCTACGGCCGCGGCCTCGACCTCAGGCAACTCCGGACGGCGAACGCCTTCGCGACTGGCGGCCTCCATCCCGACCTCACGATTTACCTGGACATCGACCCGCGCCTGGGGCTCCAGCGCAAGCGGGGCGAGTCCGAAGCGATCCGCACGGGCCTGGAAGCGTTGGCCTTCCACGACCGCGTCCGGGCCGGCTATCGGTTGTTCGCGGAGGCGGCGGCAGCGGGCCAGTGGCTCACGCTCGACGCGACGCTCCCGGCCGCGGAGATCGCCGCCCGCGCCTGGGAAGCGATCGGCGCCCTCAACGGCTGAAGCCTACGCACGCAGCTCGCCGAAGATATCGGGCAGGGTGATCATCGCGAGGCTGGCCTCGCCCGCCAACACCTTCGCCGCGAGCGCTTGCGTGTCGTAGGCCGGCTTCTCCAGCGGCAGGTCGCGGCCGTAGCTTTTGCCGGCGACGCGCTTGTGACGGATGGCGTCCCGC
This sequence comes from bacterium, assembly GCA_945861295.1. Classification (GTDB taxonomy): domain Bacteria; phylum Chloroflexota; class Dehalococcoidia; order Tepidiformales; family Tepidiformaceae; genus CAMAUF01. The sequence goes on from CAMAUF010000202.1 coordinate 1,906, forward strand.
AGGTAGCGCGCGAAGAATCGCGGCGCCCCGATCCGCCGGTACTGCGCCACGTGCACGAGCTCGTGCACGAGCAGGTCGCGCTTCGCCATCCGCTCCGGCTTGCGATAGAAGATGTGGCTGCCGAACGTGATCGCGCCGTGTTTGGTGACGTTGAGGTACCAGGTCACGGACCCGCCGTGGTGGAGGCGGACGCGGTTGAGGTCGACCTCCGGGTTGACGAGGCCGTGCGCTGCGAGCCATTCGCGGGTCTCGGGCGGGATCGGGATACGGGTCATGGTCAGCGCCCCCGCGGGAGGCCGAGGATCGCGGCGGCTTCGTCGGGCGTCGCCACTGGCCGGCCCAAGTCGTTGCAGAGCGCCACCAGCCCGGCGACCAGCTCCACATTCGTGGGCGTGCCCGGGCCGGCATAATCCTCCAGGCCGACGCGGACGTGACCGCCGCGCTCGATCGCGAGCTGCGCCATGCCCGACTTCACGCAATCCCCGCCCAACACGGCGACCGACCACGGTAGCCCTGTGCCGTCGATCAGTTCGAGGTAGGCCTCCAAGGCACGCTCGGTCGGCGCGAGCCCGAAGTTTTGGGCCGGGCCGCCGAAGTAGAACTTGAGCAGCGCGCCCTTGGGCAGCCGCCCCGCCCTCGCATATGCGACCGCGACGCGGACGAAGCCGGGCTCAAAGCAGGAGACGCTTGGCCCAAGCTGGTGCTCCTGGCACATGTCGACCATATGGCGGACATCCTTGAGCGTGTTGATGTACGGCGTATCGATCGCCATGGGCACTCCGTCGCGGTCGAGCGGCCCAACGTTGACCGAGCCAGGGTCGATCAGGCCGACGCGCATGACGCCGGCCTTGGCCAGCGCCGGGATGTGGCCATAGCGCGCCTGGATCGTCGTGTGCGCGCCGCCGCCACCCATGGTCGGATACAGCAGCGCGTCGGGCCGCCGGGCCAAGATCGCCCGCCAGGCGTCGATATACGGCTGGGCTGCGTGGACGCCGTCGGGCGTGATCAGCCCCTCGTCGTTGTGGTTATGGACGATGGCCGCGCCCGCTTCGAAGCAGGCCAGCGCATCAGCCACGATCTCCTCGACGGACCGCGGCGAGTGAGGATTGCGCGATTTCGGCGTGGCGCCGTTAATCGCGGCTTCGATGATGACGGGCGCGGGGTCGGGCATGGCGGCATCCTCCTACCAAAACTTTCGCTGACTGGCGACGCCGGACGCTCTTGGCCGGCCACGGTCCGGGCGGCCACGCTACTCGGGCGCGTTGGGCATGACATCAGAAGCGAAACGGCGCATCGCCTCCTCGCGGCCCTCGGCCCCGCCCCGTGCGACGATGTCGAAGAGCAGGTGACCGATCCCGGCCGCGCGGTACTCGGCGAGCTGATCCAGCATCTCCGCCGGCGAGCCCGAAATCGACTTCGCCGGGTCCATCGTGGCCTCGAAATCGAGGTAGACGCGCGTCGAAAAGCCGATGCTGTCCGGGTCACGGCCCGCCTCTGTGGCGAACTGACGGACACGTTGCCACTGTTCGCGGAGGAGCGGCAGCGGCGTGAACGCGGCGTGAAAGGTATCGCCATACTTCGCTACCCGCCGGAAGGCCGGGTCGGTATCGCCGCCGACCCAGATCGGGACGTGGCCCTGGGCCGGCTTCGGGCTAAAGCCCAGCGCCGGGAACGGGTAGAAGCGGCCGCCTTCGTTGCTGGGCTCCGGTTCGGTGAACAGCGCCTCGAAGACATCGAGCTGTTCATCGGCGCGGGCGCCGCGGTGGTCGAAGGGCATGCCGAGGGCGTCGAACTCTTCCTTCATCCAACCGACGCCGACGCCGAGGATCGTGCGCCCGTTCGAGACGGCGTCGAGCGTCGCGATCAGCTTCGCCGTCTGGACGGGCGGCCGGTAGCCGAGGATAAGCACGGTTGTGCCGAGCTTGAGCCGCTCGGTGACGGCGGAGACGAAGATCAGCGTGCCGAGCGGGTCGAGCCAGGCCATGTTGTTCGGCGCCGGGAAGTCGCCGTTGGCCGTGTAGGGATACTTGCTGGCGATGCCCTGGGGCCAGGCGATGTGGTCGCTGACCCAGCCGGAGTGGTAGCCGAGCCGCTCGGCCTCTTGGGCGAAGCGGATCAGGTTTTCGCGCGAGGCGTGGATGCCCATTTGCGGCAGGTGGACGCCGAACTCCATTGTAGTGCTCCGATGAATGCGGATGCGCCGATTCTACTGCGGTTGCTGGCCGCCCGCCCGCACCACGGACGCGTGCACTTGCTCCGTGAGGAGCGCGATCTGCTGGGAAAGCGCGTGGACACGGAGCGTGAGCTGCGTGTTCTGGTCGAGCAGTTCGAGCGTGCGCTCGCTGATTTGCTCGCGGTGCGCGGCGTCGGCTTCCGACCACGTCTTGTCGCGGTCCGCCTGTCGGGTCTCCGCCAGCAAGATCAGTGGGGCGGCATAGGCGGCCTGCGTGCTAAACACCAAATTGAGCAAGATGAACGGAAAGGCGTCGAATCCCACCCAGCCCGCGGCGTTGGCCACAATCCAGGCAATGACCAGCAGGGTTTGGCCGATCAGGTAGTGGGGCGTCCCAAAGAGCCGCGCTGTGCGCTCCGCGAAGCGGCCGAATGCTTCGGCGCCGAAGGGCGAGGCGAGGTGTGCGTGGGGCGTAAGGTAGCGAAGGTGGTGCTGAGATTCCAAGGGGGCCTCTCTTGTTGGTGCAATCAGGCGTGCCTCCCGAGCGTGAACACGACCGGCAATTGGCGCAATCACCCAGCCGGACATGTGGCACGGCGACGGGTCAGGAGCGCCCTGCGAAGTGACGGTGCAGGAACGCGGCGCAAGACTCCGCTTCGCGGATCACGCGGTCCAGCGGCGGCATCGCGTCCGCCTCGATCGGCTCGATCAAGGCTTCGGCGCCCGCGACGTCACACGCGTGGCGATGGAGGGTCTCGACGCCGCCATGGCAGTTGTCGTACCGAAGGAGATCGCTGCGGCCCCAGGGCCCGGCCGCGTATGCGTGTTAATCGTATTCGGAGGTCC
>CAMAUF010000203.1 GCA_945861295.1 bacterium
ATAGGGTGCCTCGGCTCGGCGGCGGGCGTCCGGGATGCCGCGCAACTGCCGTCGGCCGCCCTCTTTCTCGATTTTGGCACGCCTCGCAACTTCACCGGCGTGGCACGCGAGCGGCTGTTCACGCTCGCGGATCTGCTCGGCGACGAGGCGCGTCGGCCTCACGCCGTGCGGCGCCGGCGCGACCTGCGGTCGCGCGTCCGCGAACTTGTGCAAGAACGGACGGCCTCCTTCGGCAAAGACGACGCGGCGGCTCAGTTCCGCCGCGCCGTCGAAGCCGTCAGGCAAGAGGCGCTGGCGCGGAACGCCCGCCTCCACCCGGAGATGGACGCGGGACACGCGAACGCGCTGACTCGCTCCCTGATCAATCAGCTTTTTCACGACCAAACCGTCTCACTGCGCGGCCCGTCGTCCTGCGATTCGTCCACCATGGCCGACCAGGATGAGCCGGTGTAACGCGTGGTGGCCCCGACCTGACCCTATGCCGCCGTGTGCCCGCCGTCGACCACCAGGATGGCGCCGTTGGTGTAGCTCGCATCCGGCGAGGCGAGGTAGAAAATCGCCTTGGCCATCTCCTCCGGCGTGCCGACGCGGCCGAGCGGGGAGATCATCGTCGCGGTGGCGGCGTCGGCGAGCAGGGCGTTAATGTCGCCCATTCGCGGCGCGATCATCGGGGTGTCGATGCCGCCCGGGGCGAGGCAGTTTGTCCGGATGTTTTCCGGGCCGTAGGTGATGGCGAGCGAGCGCGTGAGGTTGACGACACCGCCCTTGGCCGCGGAGTACGCGTGCGCGTCCAGCATGCCGCGGATGCCGCCGATCGAGGCGACGTTGACGATCGCGCCGCCGCCCGCCTTGCGCATCTCCGGGATCGCGAGCTTACACATCAGGTAGACGCTCTTGAGGTTGATGCGGATGACATCGTCCCAGTCGGCCTCCGGGGTATCCATGATGGCGTCCATCGAACCGCTGTACGAGTAGCCGACCGAGGCGTTGTTGACGAGGATGTCCAGCCGGCCGAACTGGCTGACGGTGCTGTTGACGATGCGTTGGCAATCGGCGGCATTTCCGACATCAGCGGCATGGAAGGCGCCTTGGCCGCCGGCGGCGCGGACGAGCCGCATGGTCTCGTCGCCGTTGGACTGAGTGCGCGAGCAGCCGACAACGGTGGCGCCTTCTTGGGCGAACAGGATCATCGCGGCGCGGCCGACGCCGGTGCCCGCTCCAGTGATCAACGCGACTTTGCCCTGCAGCTTCATGGTCCGCTCCTCGCCGTTTGGTGTGTCGTGTTCCGGCGGGGAGAGCGTACGCGGGCGGCGTCGTTCGAGCACCTGCGGGGCGGGGTTTGGCGGAGAGGGTGGGATTCGAACCCACGGAGGGGGATAAGCCCTCGACCGTTTTCAAGACGGTTCCCTTCAACCGCTCGGGCACCTCTCCGCGCCGTCTGATCGTACGGCGGCGGGCGGCGGGCCGCAAAAGAACCCGGCCTCCTGTTCAGAAGGTCGCCGCTCATGCCAAAGAACAGCCCGCCGGGCGAGGCGCTCTGCCTCGGCGCCCGGCGGGCCACAGGGGCCAAGTGCTACCGCCCGCCGGCGGTCCGCCCGGCATCGCGGCCGGTGAAGCCGAACATCATTTGGGCGACGCGGCGGATCTGGATCTCCTCCGAGCCCTCCGTGATGCGATAGCGGCGGTGGTGCCGGTAGATGTGCTCGAACGGCATGTGCCGCGTGTAGCCGATTCCGCCGTGCACCTGGATCGCCCGGTCCGCCGCTTCGCAGACGAGCCGGTTGGCGAAGTAGTTGCACATGGCGACCTTGTCGCTGATCTCCATGTGGTGCTTCTGGTCGAGCTCCCAAGCTGTCTTGCGGACGAGCCCGCGGCACATTTCGATCTGCGTCTGCAGTTCGACCAGCGGCCACTGGATCGCCTGGCGCTCCGAAAGCGGCTTGCCGAACGTGATCCGCTTTCGCGCGTATTCGACCGACTTGTCGACGCAGTACTGCGCCGCGCCGACGCCGGAAGCAGCCTGCCGGATGCGGTTCTCGTGGGTGAAGATGTTGGCGAGGGCCAGGCCGTCGCCCTCTTGGCCGAGCATGGCTTCGGCGGGGACGCGGACGTCCTTGAGCGAAACCTCCGCGTGGTCGGTCGGCATGTTGAAGGTCCACCACATGAAGTCGACGGAGAAGCCTTCGGCGTTCGTCGGGACGATGAAGGTGGTGATGCCCTTGGGCTTGCCCTCTTCGCCGGACGTGCGGGCGAAGATGAGGTCGTGGGTGGCGTTGTGGAGGCCGCTGTTGAAGCGCTTCTTGCCGTTGATGACCCAGTCGTCGCCGTCGCGGATGGCGCGGGTTTCGAGCCAGGTCGCGTCGGAGCCGTGGTCGGGCTCGGTCAGGCCGAAGGCGACGCGGGTTTCGCCAGACCACATGCCGTCCAGGAACTTCTTCTTCTGGTCCGGCGAGCCGTAGGTCTCCCACATCTTCACGGTGGGGAAGTTGCCGACGACCGATGACTCGTTCTGTAGGTCGTTGTGGAGGCCGAGGCCTTTGGCCGCGAGGTGCTCGCGGATGATTGCCATGCCAAGGTTGTTGCCGTCGCGGCCGCCGTGGCGCTTGGGGAGCGCCCACCGCAAGAGGCCGGCCTTGTCGGCGCGCCGGCGCATCTCGGCTAGAAGCTGCTCCCAATCCTTGCGGGGGACGCCGCCGTTCTCCCAGTCCGTGCGAGCGTATTCACGGCGGTGGTCGAAGAAGCGCATGTTGTCGTCTTGCTGTTCGAGCGGCTTGATCTCGGCTTCGATGAAAGCGTCGATCTCCTTGAGCAGCTCCTGGATGTCGGCTGGGATGTTGAAGTCCATGATTTCCTTTCGTTCGCCCCCGTTCGGGGGAGGCGAGGTGAACCGGCGCCGGTCTCACGCGCGTCGATTGCTGGCTCGTGCTCACTCTTCGTACGGCAGTGGCTGGCTTGCCGCAACTCAGGGCGGTGGCCAGGACCGAACTGGCGGTCTGTCGGGGCTCTGAACCTGCGGCGCGTTAGAATGGCGGCGTGGTCAGCCAACGGGCCTTGGTCGCGGTATGGGGCCGCTCGATCTCCGGCGCCGCTGGGGCGTCCTGAGGAATGGGACACCCCGGCCCCGCCGCCCGCACGATCCCCTGGCAGGTCATCCTCGGCCTCATCCTCGTCGCGGGCGCGGCCCTCCGCTGGCACGGTATCGATTGGGACCAGCCCGAAGGCGCCAGCGCGCCGCTCCAGATGCATCCCGACGAACGCTTTCTCTCGCTGGTGGCGGCCCGGATCAATTTTCCCGAGTCGATCGATGGCTACTTCGACACCTATTCCAGCCCGCTGAATCCGTATAACGCGCCCGAAACGCCGTCGTTCGTCTACGGCACGTTCCCGATTTTCCTGGCCAAGGCGGTGGCGACGGCGGCGGAGCACGACTTCGGGCCGGTGAGTTGGCTCGCGGAGCGGTTCTGCCCGGCCGACGACTACGACCAGACGGTCCTCTGTGGCCGCCGGCTGACGGCGTTGTTCGATACGGCGACGATTGCGCTCGTCTTTCTGCTTGGAAGGCTGCTGTTCGGCAGGGCGACGGGCCTGGCAGCGGCCGCCCTGTACGCCCTGGCGGTGTTGCCGATCCAGCTTTCGCACTTCTGGGCTTCGGACCCGTACGTCGTCTTTTTCGGCGTAGGAGTCGCGATCCTCTCGATCCACCTCTTACGGGGGAGTGGCGGTGGAGGCGTGGCCCCGGCACGGCGACAGATCCTGATCGCGGCCGGGCTCGGTGTATTGATGGGCTTGGCGATGGCGAGCAAGGTCTCGGCGTTCCTGCTGTTGAGCCTGCCAGCGGCGGCGACGGCGATGCGGATCGGCGCGCGTGAGGGGGCGCGGCTCGGACTGGTGTGGCGCGGGGCGCCTGCGGCCGCCGCCGGTCACTGGACGAACGACCTCAGCCTGTTCTGGGTCATCCTCGGCGCGGCCCTCCTGACCTTCCGCGTAGCCCAGCCGTACGCCTTCGTGGGGCCTGAGATTTGGGACATCGGTCTGAATCGGTACTGGTGGGACGACATTTTCGAACGCGAACTGCGCGCCCAGAGCGGCGCGGCGGACATCCCGTACCTCGTTCAGTGGGCGGGCCGCACCCCATACGTCTGGCCGCTGCAGAACCTGGTCGTCTGGGGGCTGGGGCCAGCGCTCGGCGTCTGGGCATGGCTCTCGGCGGGCGCGGCAACCTATCTCCTGTTCAAGCGCCGCGAGTTGACCTTTGTGTTGCCGTTGGTCGTGGTCGCAGCCTACTTCGGGTTCCACGGGGGCCGGTTCGTGGCGTACATGCGCTACTTCGCGCCGATGTATCCGATGCTCTGCCTGCTGGCGGCCTGGGGCGCCGTCGCGCTCTGGCGTGCGGCCCCGGAGTTCGCCGAGCGGGCCGCAAGAGTGCTGCCGCTGGAGTCCCGCCTGCCGCGCCCATTGGCGCGGGGGATGGTTGCTGCCAGCCGATTCGCGTCCGATCGTGTCGCGTGGCTCCTGCGCGGCGCAGTGGCCATCCTCTTCGCCGCGACGGCGCTCTGGGCCTTCGCCTACACGAGCATCTTTTTCGAGGAGCATCCCCGGGTCGCCGCGAGCGAGTGGATCTACGACAACCTGCCCGATGGCGCCCGCATCACGGGCGAGATCTGGGACGATACGATCCCCTACGCCATCCCTGGCGAGGAGCCGGGCCGGTTCCGCCTGGTCGAACTGGGGCCGTACGACACGGACAGCGTCGAGAAGGTGCGCCGGTTCGTGTTGGGTGCGCCCGCCGGGCAGCGGCTTGCGGGCGGCCTCGATGGCGCCGACTACGTCGCGGTCACCTCGGGTCGCGTGCGCGAATCCGTGAAGCGGCTCGCGGGCGAATATCCCGCGATGATCCGCTAC
>CAMAUF010000204.1 GCA_945861295.1 bacterium
TCAGCTACAGCCGCGACCTCTACGCGCTCGTCCACGATGTCCTCGGCCACGAACGCGTCGTCCTCTGCGGCGGCGACCTCGGCGGGCCAGTGATCCAGGACCTCTCGCTGCGTTACCCCGGCTTCGTGGACCGCATGGTGCTCTTCAACAGCTCGGTGCCCTTTGACAAAGAGAAGATGGCGGGCATGAACAGCCGCGCCCCGCGCGAAGCCGCCGACTACTTTCGCCGCCAAGGCAACGACGCCGACGCCCTCGCCGCCGAGCTGCCAACGCCCGAGCAACGCCGCCGGTACATCGCGACCTTCTACTCCTCGCGCTTCTGGGCGCACCCCGGCACGTTCACCGATGACGCCGTCGACTTCATGACGGAGCCCTTCGGCGACGGCGCCAAGCTCCGCGCCAGCTTCGGCGGCTACGAAAGCGCCTTCCACGCCCACGCGCGCAGCGAATCGCCGATGGTCGCGACGGTCAAGACGAACCCCACGCCCACGATGATCCTCTTCGGTCCCAGCGACCACGTCCTCTATCCCGAGTTCGACCGGATGGCGGCCGTCGTCTTTCCCAACCATACCGGCCCCTTCCTACTCCGCGATTGCGGCCATTTCGTGCAGTGGGAAGCGGCGGACGTACTCAACGGCGCAGTCATCGCCTTCTGCGGCGACCTGCTGGCGCGGGGGTAGCGCGCTCCATGGCGGACGACAAAATCACCCTGCTCTGGCTCGCCAACAGTGACGACGTTGGCGACTTCACACCTATCGAAGGGCGTGCCTACATCCTCGTTGCCAAGGCGCTCGAAGCCGAGCTCGGCCGGAAGGTCGAGGTGGTCGTCCGCAGCGTCTGGCCGGCCCCGGAGCTGCCAGAGATCATCGGCCGCTGGATGGAGAAGTACCGGCCGGACCTCGTCCTCTTTAAGGTGAACAGCTTCTGGTATCTCTACCGGAGCGTGCCGCTCCAGCTCCAGCGCAGGTTTGGCTGGTTCGGCAAGGCCGCGAGTTCGGCGGGCAAGGCCGCGGCGCGCAGGCGCTGGATCAGCGAACGCTGGGCCTTCCACGCCGTCCGCGGCCTTCTGCTCCGCACCGTCGGCGGCGCAAGCTACTTCACCGTCGCGGAGGTCGTCGCAACCGTCGAGGTCTGCACGCGGAGAATGCTCCGCCACGAGGATGTCGGGATTGTCTTGCACCCGACCATCGACCGTTGGACGAGCAACCCCGTGAAACAGAAGCAAGGCCACGACGCGATGAAGGCGTTCGCCGCCAGCGTCCACGTCACCTACCTCGGCGCCGACCCGTTCGACCCCGCCGATTGGCCGCCCAAGGACTTCTACACCGGCCGTGATCGTCTGCACTCGAACGAAGAGGCGAACCAGTGGATCGCGAGCCGGCAGGCGGAAGCCTTGCTTGAGGCATGGAAGAGGTCGCACCCCGGCGAGTGACGCCGCCCTCGTGGTCCGATTACTCGGCTGTCGGCGCGCGCAGCAGATACGCGTCGAGCATCGCGAAGAGGTCGCGCCCGCGGGTCTGGCCGCGTTCGATGACCAAGTCGATGGCCTCGCGCGCCCGCGCCAACTCCACCGGGTCGATGTCGCGCAATAACCTCAAGAGGTCGCGTTGGTCGTGGTCCCGGTGATCCCCCACGGAGACGAGCTTCATGACGACGAGGTGTCCGGCTTGGGCCACAGGCGCCAGTAGCTTCTGGTTCACCGTAATTGGGTCCGCGGCGGCCACTGCCTCCGCCTCGATCCCAGAAAGCGCGAAGAGCAAGTCCACGACAATAGCCGGGCCACGCGGCGTTGGCAGGGCCAGGCGCACCAAAGCAAGACGCCCATCGTCGCGCTCTAGCTGCGAGACGAACTCATACCCGCGCTGCCGCAGCCCGAAGACGAGAGCTTCGGCCGCGCTATCTGACGCCACCGCGACGGCGACATCAAGATCGTTGGTGAATCGCGGGTAAGCACGCGCCGCAATGGCGATCCCGCCAACAAACGCCCAATGCGCCTTGAGTTGAACGAGATCGCGCCTGACGCGCCGGAGGGCCTGATGAAACGGGCTCACCTGGGCCGGACTCGGAAGCCCTCGCTCGGGCCAGGTCCTGGAGGTTGGTCCAGGAGCCATGCCTGGACGAGCGCGTCGATTTCCTCGCGCCCGGCCTCCGGAAACTTGCGTTGGAGGCGCGCCCACGTCATCTCAATGCCCGCGTCCGCGAGCGCGATACCCGTCCGCAAGCCAACGCCGGGGTCGAGCCGTTCATGCACCATATGGCTATGGTAGCACCTGGCATGGTGCTCGCGGTTGATCGAGCGCGCTTGAGTCGACGGAAGGCGGTTTCGAACTGGTTCACGGATCGAAGGTCTCGATCGGTCGTTGCCGGAATGGCGGGCCGGAAAACTCGTTGTCGTGCGAAGCGACCATGCGCTGCGCCACCAGGGCGTCGAGCTCGGCCTCAGTGGCGTCGGGGCGCTCGCGGCGGACGTGCTCGCGCAGCACCATGACGCCGGCCTCGGCAAGCTCGAAGGCCAACGCAAGCGACCCGGAGCGCCGTTGTTTCTAGGTCGATTCTACCACCGCGCCGAGGCTCCACGCGGCGGGCGGCCTCGTTCGGCGCTCTCCGCTCGCGACTCGCTCCCTTACGGCGCTTCGTTCGACATGATGATCGTGCCGGCGGCGCCGAACATGCCACCGACGCCGTGGCTGACCGCGATCTTCGCGCCAGCCACCTGCGCCGGCGCCGTGCCGCGCATCTGACGCACGCTCTCCTGCAACGCGAACATGCCGTACATGCCGGAGTGCGCGTAGCTGAGGCCGCCGCCGTTCGTGTTCAGCGGCAGCTTGCCGCCCATTCGCGTGTTGCCCTCCGCGATGAAGGCCGGCGCCTCGCCGCGGCCGACGAAGCCGAGGTCCTCGAGCCCGTACAACGGCAGGTGCGCGAAGGCGTCGTAGATCATGAGATGGTCGACATCCTTGTGGCTGATGCCGGCCTCGTCGAACGCCTTTTTGCCGGAGACCTTGAACGCGCGCGAACTCGTGAGGTCCTCCATCTGGCTGACCATCGGCGTCTCGACGCTCTCGCCGGTCCCGAGGATGTAGACGGGCTTGGTCGGAAAATCCTTCGCGCGTTCGGCCGAGGTCAGGATCAGCGCACCGCCGCCATCGCTGACGAGGCAGCACTCGAGCAGGTGGAACGGCCAGGCGATCAGCCGGGAGCTGAGGACGTCGTCGACCGTGATCGGGTCGCGCATCGCGGCGCGCGGGTTGCGGCCGGCCCATTCGCGTTGCACGACGGCGACCATGGCGAGCTGTTCTTCCGTCACGCCGTACTGCTTCATGTACCGCAGGACGGGGATGGTGAAGGTGTTCGGGGCGCCGAAGATGCCGTAGGGCGCTTCGAACTGGCCGCCGAGGGTCGAGGGGCCGCCGCCGAAACCGCCGCGGCCGATGCCGGAACGGCCGCTCTCGCCGTGCGTAATAAGGACGGTGTTACAGAGCCCTTCGTTGATTGCGGCGGCGGCGTGGCGCACGTGCAGCATGAACGAACAGCCGCCGACGGAGGTGCCGTCGACGTAGGTTGGCGTGATGCCGAGGTACCAGGCGATCTCGGTCGGCGATTGGCCGGCCGTCGCGACGCCGTCGATGTCCTTGGGCGAAAGGCCGCAATCGGCCATCGCGTTGAGGGCGGCGTCGGCGTGCAGGCCCATCTGCGAAAGGTGCGGGATGACGCCGAGTTCCGTGGTTTCGGAGGCGCCGACGATGGCTACGCTTTTTCGTTTCATGGTTACGCCCCCACCGGCCGGAAGGTCGGCAGGCTGATTTCGTCGCTCGCCACCGTCGGCGCCAACTCGACCGCCATGTCGAGCACCAGCGCTTCCGGCGTCTGGGGCACCCCGACGATCGAGGTCATCAGGCGCGGCCCTTCGTCGAGGTCGACGATGCAGATGCCGTAGGGCGCGTCGAAGCCGGGCGCGGGACGGTGATTGATGACGTAGCTGGCGAGCTTGCCGCGGCCGGAACCAGCGAACGAGCTGACGCTGCGTGAGGCGCACACCGGGCAGAACGGCCGCGGCGGGAAGTACACCTTGGCGCACTTGGGGTCGTTGCAACGTTGGAGGATGAATTTGCCCTGCTTGACGCCGTCCCAGAACTCCTGGGTTTCGGGCGTCGCCTTCGGGAGCGGCTTGCGAATGTCGGCCACGAATATCACCTGACACAAACTTCCGGCCCTCCCGCGGAACGGCCGGATCGTGTGTCTATCTCTACCGCGAACGTCAGGGTGGGGCAAGTTTTGGGGGCTGATCGCGGGTTCGGCTCGGGCGTCAGGCTTGGACATCCAGCCACGCGTAGGTCACTGTGCCGTTCGCGAACTTTACGTCGCCGACTTCGCAGCGGCCGTCAGCGAACCGCAGGAACGCGGTGAACTCGCCGTCCGAGGCTTCATCAATGTCGTTGAGGGTCACAACGTGGACGTCTTCATCGTCTTCAGCGGACGCGGCGACACGGATCAGCCGCCAGACCTGTTTTCGTTCGGCTGGCGTAAGCCCGGAGATGAACTGGGCCGCTCGCAGCGAAATCCACGGCTCCACGACAGTTTATCGCCGGGCCAACGCTGCCCGAGCCGGACGAGGCTGCGCGAGGCCCTCCAAGTCGGAGCGACTTACGGGGCCGCCATCCCACAGGATCGCGGGCGCGCCGGCATCCAACTCGTCGAACGCGGCGCGGGCGGAGGCGAAGCCTTCCTCATCGGCGAGCATCGCCTCGCGCACCCTTGCCGCCCATGCGGCATCGCGCCCGGAAGGCAGCGGCGAGTTCGGGATCGTTTTTACTGTCGTCGCCATCTGATGACCTCCAGCGCAAGAGCGCGGATTCTCGAACCTACCTCCCAGCATAGCGA
>CAMAUF010000205.1 GCA_945861295.1 bacterium
ATAATTAAACCAGAGTCGGAAGTTCACCACTACGTGGTGTTCCACAATGAATGGAATCGAGGTGACGGACCGAAACTCAGAGATCCTCTAGATTTGGACGTTGTGTTACAATTTGGCACGAGGAATCGTAGAAAGCGCGTTCGCGCGGAGAGGTACAGCCAGCAGGGTAGTGAAGAAGCTACAGTATTTCTGAGTCACCGAATACAACTCGACGATATTATTCAACGCGGGGACGAGTTAGTCGCTCGGATTCTCCATGATGTTGGCGGGGCGGAGGCCGAGGAAGCATGGCGCATAAGAGCAGAGCAGCACCTGGAGAGCGGCGCTCCTCAGAGATTTGTGACTGACTTCAAGGGTGCTATTACGCCCAAAGATCAGGCGCAGTTTAAAGGAACTCTATTGTCTGGCGATACGACGTGGGCGCGGTTGCGCAAGCTCGCACGCGAGGTCGAGATCCTGCGAGAGTATCGGGATGCGGAATGATTGAAATGGAGCTGGACGTTTCCGCGGATCTTCTCTTTCGGCACGTTCACGAGCCGACGGGTTAGCTCTCGGAATCGGTCGAACGCCGTTTGCCCTCTTCTGCCTCGGGGTATTCGCGCGGTTTCTCGGATTTCCTCATGTCGGGAGCTCCTTTCCGGTGAGTTCGGTGTAGGTGAGTCGTCGCCCCACGGCTGCCTCAAGATTGCTGGGCCGGCGATGTCTCTTGTGCCCTCCGCGACCGCACCGGACGGGCCCCGTATCGTGAACGTCGCATGAACGAACGCCGTGAGCGCCCCTTCTACGGCTGGGTCATCGTTGCTGCCCTGGCGGCGATCGGCGGCCTCTCGATGGCCCTCGCCGGCTTTAACTTCGGCCTCTTCATCCGCCCCATGGAGCGCGACCTTGGCATCAGCCGCCAGACGTTCGGCTGGGCGCTCTCAGTCCGCCAGGTCGCTGGCGCCTTCACGGCGCCGTTCGTCGGGCGCGTCCTCGACCGCCACGGCGCCCGCCTCCTGCTGATTACGGCCGTAAGCGTTTCGGCCGCCTGCATGGTCGGCCTCGCCTACGTCGAACAGGGCTGGCAACTCCTGGCCCTGTTCGTGGCGATGGGCCTCTTCGGCATGGTCGGGCCTGGCGCGATGGCAATGACGGTGCCGGTCGCGAAGTGGTTCGTCGTCAAGCGCGGGAAGGCGATGGCGATCACCTCGGTCGGCACGCCGCTCGGGGCCGTCATTTTCGTCCCGCTCACTGGGCTGCTGATCAACCGGTTCGGCTGGCAGGACGCCTGGCTGATTTTGGCCGCGATCGGCGTCATCGTCGTCGTGCCGCTGGCGCTGCTCATCCGCCGCCAGCCGGAGGACATGGGCCTGCTTCCCGACGGCGCCAACCCAGCCACCGCCCACCGCTCGGCGGCTTTCCACGCCGCCTCGATCGAGCGGAGCTTCTCCGTCCGCGAAGCGACCCACACGGTCGCGTATTGGCGCCTGGTCGCCGTCTTCAGCCTGGTCATGCTCGGCATGGGCAGTGTGGGCTTGCATCGGATCCCGCACTTCTCCGACCAGGGCATCAGTCCAGGACTCGTCTCGCTTGCCACCGCCGCCGACGCCGTCGCCGCGACGGCGAGCACCTTCGGCATGGGCATGCTGTTTCAGCGCTTTCCCCCGCGCTATGTCGGGGCCTGTGGCTTCCTCGTTCTCGGCGGGGCCGTCGTCCTCACGATCTTCTCGCACACCGTGCCGATGATGTTCCTCTCCATGATCACGTTCGGCATCGGCGCTGGCGGGATGATCCTCTTGCAGAATTTCCTTTGGGCAGATTACTTCGGGCGCGCCAACGTGGGCGGCATCAGGGGCGCGGCGATGCCGTTCATGATGCTGTTCAGCGCCGCCGGGCCACCGCTCGCCGGCTACGTCCAAGACTCCACCGGCAGCTACAACCCCGTCTGGTGGGTGGGGAGCGTCTTGATGCTGGTCGGCGCGGCCATCCTCATGACGACGACGCCGCCAGGCCGCAAGGGCGCCTCACGCGAGGCGGAATCGCCTTTGGGCGCGCTCCCCGCCGCCACCGCGTAAGCTCACGAATTTCAGGGAGATGACCATGCCTATCGTCGTACAGCGCAGCTTCATTATCGAGAAGGGGACCTTCGCCGAGTTCGAACGCATCTCCCGCGAAGCGATCTGGCCCTACATGGAAGCGCGCGGCTGCAAGATCCTGGGTTTGTTCACCAACGACCACGGCGGCCGCTCGGATGAGGCCGTGCTGCTCACCGCCTACGCCTCGCACGCCCATTGGGAAGCGACACGCGGCGATGTGGTCCCGGCCGGCGCTTCGGACGCCCTTCGGGAACTGGCGAAACGGTCGGCTGAAGCGATCCGCGAACGCCACGCCATCACCCGCTACACCTCGACCCGCGTGCTGCGCCAGGCGACGAACTGGGTCGATTACGGCGTGCGCGAGGCCTAAGGCGCCCGGAACCCGCTTAGTGTTCGTTGATCCTATATTCGTTACCATCACTCCACCCAAAGCCCAGGAGCGGCCGTTGGCCATCGTGATCCACCGGAGCTGGACAGTCGCGCCGGCCGACCTCACCGAGTTCGAACGCCTCTCCCGGGAAGAGGTCTTCCCGTACACGCACGCACGTGGCGGCAAAATCCTCGGGCTCCTCACGAACGGCGCGGGTGGGCGTGCCAACGAGGTGACGATCCTCAGCGCGTGGGCCTCATACGGCGATTGGGAGGTCGCCCGGCGGCCTTCTGGCATGCCCGCCGACGCCGAGGCCGAACTTCGCCGCCTGGGCGAACGGGCGATTGCCGCAGAGCATCGGCGCCTCGAACTCGCCGTCATCATGACCGAGAGAGTCCTGGAGTCTGCCACCAACTGGGTTGACTACGGCTTGGGCACGCCGGCGCCGGCCGCGACCGTCCGGCCGCTGGGCGAACTCAAGCCTGAGATCGTGGTCCAGCGCAGTTGGATACTCCCGCCCGCCTCCGTGCCCGAGTTCGAACGCCTTTCGCGGGAGGAGATCTGGCCGTATATGGAGGCCCGGGGCTGCAAAGTCGTCGGTCTCTTCACCAACGCCTCACCCGGGCGCCGTGACCAGGTGTTCGTCCTTATGGCGTACGCCTCGCAGGCGCACTGGTCGCGCGTCCGTGATCTCCCGCTGCCGGCTGATAGCCCGGCTTGCCTGCGCCACCTCCAGGAGCGCGCGGCCGAAGCCGTGCGCTTGCGCGACGCGCTCGCCCCCGTGATGGCTGAACGCGTGCTGCTGCCTGCCACCAACTGGGTCGATTACGGCGCCAGCGACCGCTAATCGACGACGATCCGCAGCTCGTTCGCGGTCCGGATCAGCTGGGTCAGCGGGCAGCGTTCCCGCACGTACTGGTGCAGCGGCGTCAGCGCTTCCTCGGTCACGCCAGCGGCCTCGACCGTCACGTGCGCCGTCAAGTCGAACGGCAGCGCCGGGTCGTCGGTGGCCACGCCGACGAAGCGGGCGTCGTTGTTCTCCGCCGTCACTCGCACTTCGACGCGGTCCAAGGGGATGCCCATCGAGGCTGCGCCAATCAGGTAGGTGTGCGTTAGGCACGTGCCGATGACACCGCAGAGCAACTCGGGCGAGGACGGCCCCAGCCCCCAGCCGCCGAACGCTGGCCCCGAATCGCCAATGATGCGGAAGTCCCGCATCGTCAGTTTACGGACGCCGGTGGCGTCGTCCGCGACGACCGTCGCGCTGACGGTTTCGCGCCACGCCTCGCCTGTAGGGCGCGCCGCCGCCGCTGACCGCATCGCCGCGCCCTTCTGCTCGAGATACTGACGCAGCCCGCGTCCTTCCATTGCTCGCCTCCCGTTACGCTCGAGTTTGCGATACTGAGGCCCATGCCCGAACCGAACCTGTTTACCATGCTCTCGGCGTACCGGCCTGGTTCGCCGGCCACGCCCTTCGAGAACTATTGCACCAGCGGCCTCGCTTACTTCCTCAAACGCGGTCAACGCATGCTGACGGCGCTCTTCGACCAGGCCACGGGCGCGGCCGGCGAACCGATCGCCATGGTCGAAGTCCAGCCTGAGCTGGCGGGCGCAGGCATCGCCGACCTCGTCATCACCTACGAAGGCGGCCTCCGCGCTATCGTCGAAGTCCAGGTCGAATCCGCCGCCGATGAGCGCCTGATGCCCGCCCTGCAGGCGGCGAGCGCGACCTGGAAGCCGGCCGGCGTACCCGTCCTCGTCGGCCTCGCCCCCAGCGGCGACGCACGGTGGCCCTGGCGCGCCATCCACTGGCTCGATATCGTCGAGGCGCTGGACGACGACCCAGACCTGCTCGCGCGCGAGTTCGTCGAGTTCATCCTGCGCGACGTGCTCGGCCTCGGCCCCGTGCCGCTCGAGGAGGCGCTGACCACGAACCGGCTCTACGCGCTCGGCGCGGCCGCCATCCGCCGGGCCTTCGGCGAGCAAGTGCGCTACCAAAACACGGCTTCTCCCCCGTTGCGGGGGCGCTACCGCTATCTCGGCACATCGTTTGCGGTCGATGGCGGCGACATGGCCTGCTGGCTTGGCATCGTCAACGAGACCGTGCCGCTCGGCGAACACTACCAGCTCATGCTCGCGACCAAGGCCACGCCGTTGCACGGTCCCGCGGCGCAGCCGAGAGCGACTGGCGACTGGAAGTGGCCGTATTGGACTGGGGCCGGCCGCGTGGTCCGGCCGGTCGCCCCCGAAACGCTCGACGACCTCCTCAAGCGCATGCATTCCTAGCCCCCACAGATATGGAGGGGAGCGATCTCGGCTGGCGCACACTCGCCCGCATCCAGCGCTCCGTATTGCCTAAGGAACCGGCACGGTGCAGACGATGGCGTGACTCGCCGGACG
>CAMAUF010000206.1 GCA_945861295.1 bacterium
AGGACGATGTCTACTGTTGCGCGGCCGACGTCGGCTGGATCACGGGGCACTCGTACATCGCCTACGGACCGCTCGCGAACGGCGCGACCAGCGTCATCTTCGAGTCGATCCCGACCTACCCCGACGCCGGCCGCTACTGGGACATGGTCGACCGGCTCGGGATCAGCATCTTCTACACCGCCCCGACGGCCATCCGCGCGATCATGCGCGAGGGCGACGCCTTCGTGACGAAACACAAACGCACGTCGCTCCGCGTCCTCGGGTCAGTCGGCGAGCCAATCAACCCCGAAGCCTGGCGCTGGTACTACAACGTCGTCGGCAACGGGCGCTGCGCGATCGTCGACACCTACTGGCAGACCGAAACGGGCGGCCACATGATCACGGGCCTCGCCGGCGCGACGCCGATGAAGCCGGGCTCGGGCTCGCTGCCGTTCTTCGGCGTCCAGCCGGTCGTGGTCGACGAACAGGGCGTCGAAATCGAGGGCAACGGGATAACGGGGCGGCTCTGCATCAAGGCGAGTTGGCCGGGCATGATGCGCACCGTCTATGGCGACCACGAGCGGTTCATCCAGACCTATCTCTCGACCTACCCCGGGCTCTACTTCACGGGCGACGGCTGCCATCGCGACCAAGACGGCTACTACTGGATCACGGGCCGCGTCGACGATGTCGTTAACGTCTCGGGCCACCGGCTTGGCACGGCGGAGATCGAGGGCGCGCTCGTCGCGAACACAGCCGTCGCCGAGGCCGCAGTCGTCGGCTACCCGCACGACCTTAAGGGGACAGGCATCTACGCGTTCGTGCTGCTCAAGACGGGACAGACGGGCTCCCCGGCGATGGCCAAGAGCCTCCGCGACACGGTCACGAAGGAGATCAGCGCCATCGCCCGGCCCGACAAGATCCAGTTCGTGGAGGGCCTGCCGAAGACGCGCTCCGGCAAGATCATGCGGCGCATCCTCCGCAAGGTGGCCGAAGGTGACCCCTCGAACGTCGGCGATGTGACAACGCTGGCGGACCCGGCGGTGGTTGCGAGCATCATCGAGGGGGCTGAGAAAGCGGTTTAAGGGCGGCAGGTCCCACGTCTCACTCCCGTTGAAAGAGGTCGCCGACCAGCACCGCGAAGCCGGGCACCACCGCTTCGCCGGACAGGGTCGCGTTCGCGGTCAGCCGCAGGGCGCGACCGTCGGCGTGGATGACGTGCACCGTCCGCGTTTTCGGGTACAGCAGCCAGATCAGCCGCACGCCGGCGTCGAAGTATTCCTGGACCTTGCCCTCCATCTCCTCGCCTTTGTCGTTGCGCGAGATCGCCTCGATCACGAGGTCCGGGGCGACATTGACCATCCCGACGGGGACTCACCCCTGCCCTCACCCCGAACGGGAGAGGGGGCCCAATTGGGGATGGTCAGGGGCGATCCGTCGGCCATGCTGGGAGCCTCCTTACGAGGTACGCGGTCACGGCCCAATTCCGGGGGCTCAGCCCCGGCAGCGTCGGTCACCACAATGACCATCATAGCGCGCGGCCTCAGCCGACCAGCGACTCCCAGGCGTGGCGGAGGGCGGCCACGGTTGTTGCGACCGGGCCGAAGGTGAAGCCGTCGCCCTCGATGGTGCGGCCGAGACGGGTGACGGGGACGCCGGCCTCGCGGGCGAGGTCGCCGAGGCGGCCAGGCGCGCCCATCTGACGAAAGACCTCTGGCGTGAGACTGACGACAATCCGGCCTTGCGCCTCACCGAAGAGGGCCGCGTCGAGACGCCCCGACAGTGGCTCGATACCCTTGAAGCCGATATCGCCGATGATAGCGGACTCGGCGAGCGTCACGGCGAGGCCGCCGTCGGAGCAGTCGTGCGCACTAAGGAGGAGGCCTTCGGCGTGCAGGCGGAGCATGAGCTGCTGCAGACGTAGCTCGGCGGCGAGGTCGACGGAGGGGAGTCCGGCGACGAGGCCATGGCGCGCCTCCAGGTACTCGCTGCCGGCGAGGGTCGCGGCGGTTTGCTCGATGGCGCCGCCGACGAGCCAGACCTCGCACTCGGGCCGTGCGAAGCCAGACCGCACCACGGTCGAGACATCCTCGATCATGCCTAACATGCCTATGATCGGCGTCGGGTAGATGGCACGGCCGTTCGATTCGTTGAAGAGGCTGACGTTGCCGCTGACGACCGGCGTGCCGAAAGTCGAGCAGGCTTCGGCGATGCCGTGGATCGCCTGTGAAAGCTGGTGGTAGACGTCGAGCTTCTCGGGGTTGCCAAAGTTTAGGCCGTCCGTGACCGCGACGGGGGTCGCGCCGACGCAGACGATGTTGCGGGCTGCTTCGGCGACGGCGATGGCCGCGCCTGCGTAGGGGTCGAGGTAGCCGTAGCGGCCGTTGCAGTCGGTCGTGATGGCGAGGCCGCGGTTCGTCCCCGCAACCCGGATCACGGCCGCGTCGGCGCCCGGGGCGACGACGGTATTGTTCAGCACCTGCTGGTCGTAGCGCCGGTAAACGCCGCGCTTGCTGGCGATGTTGGGGCGGGCCAGCAAGGCGAGGAGGGCGGCGGTCGCCTCGCTGGGCGCGAGGTCCGGAAGCGTGCTGAGGTCGAACTGGGTGAGCGCGACGATTTCAGGCGAGGGCACGCCCTGCCGGCGGTAGAGCGGCGGGTCGCCTGCGATGGCCGTCGGCACTCGTGCGACTTCGACGCCGCCATCGTGAATGACGACGGAGTCGCCATCGGTGACGGTGCCGATCTCGGCGCAGTGCAGCTCCCAGTGCTCGAAGAGGCGGCGGACTTTCTCGACATGCTCGTGCTTGGCGATGACGAGCATGCGCTCCTGGCTTTCGCTGAGCATGATCTCGTAGGGCGTCATGCCGGATTCGCGGCGCGGGATGTTGGCGAGCTCCAGGAGCGCGCCGCAACCGCCTTTGTCGCAACACTCGACGATGGAGCTGGTCAGGCCGGCCGCGCCCAAGTCTTGGAGGCCGACGATCCAGTCGGCGTGCTCGGAGGCGAGCTCGAAGCAGGCCTCCATGAGGAGCTTCTCCATGAATGGGTTGCCGACCTGGACGGCGGGCCGCATCTCCTCGAAGCGCGCTTCTGGGTCGGTCCGGCTGGCGAGGCCGCTAGCGCCATGGATTCCGTCGCGCCCTGTGTCCGCGCCGACGAGCAGGAAGACGTTGCCCGTGCCGCGGGCCTTTGCCGAAAGCAGCTTCTTGGTTTCGGCGATGCCGACGCACATCGCGTTGACCAGCGGGTTGCCGGAGTAGCCCGACGAGAAGAAAACCTCGCCGCCAACGTTGGGGATGCCGAGACAGTTGCCGTAAGAGCCGATGCCGCCGACGACGCCATCGAACAGGAAGCGTGTATTGCCTTCGTCGAGGGGGCCGAAGCGGAGCGAATCGAGGATGGCGACCGGGTAGGCGCCCATCGCGAAAATGTCGCGGACGATGCCGCCGACGCCGGTGGCCGCGCCCTGATACGGCTCGATAGCGCTGGGATGGTTGTGCGATTCGACCTTCATGACAACGCAGAGGCCATCGCCGATGTCGATGGCGCCGGCGTTTTCGGCGCCCGCCTGGGTCAGGACGCGGTCGCCGCCGCTGGGCAGCAGGCGAAGGAGGAGCTTACTGTTCTTGTAGCCGCAGTGCTCGCTCCAGAGCGAGCCAAACATGCCGAGCTCGACCTCGTTGGGTTCGCGACCGAGGCGTTGGACGAGGAGGTCGTATTCGGCGTGGCTGAGGGCGACGGCATCGAGCGCGGCTTGTTCGACGGGCATGGCGCAAGGGTAGCGGGGCGGAGGCTTAATCGACACTCAAGGAGTGAGGTCCACAGTTGTGTGCAGCCATGTTCCACACGCTCCGAGCTCCTCACCGCAATCCTCTCCCCGAACGTGCGAGGAGGGCGAGGACTGTCATTTCTCGATCCTCTCCGTGTCGATCGGGGCTCAGTTTTGCGCGGCGCCCCCCTCACCCCGGCTCTCTCCTCCTTCCGCGGAAGGACGGTAGGCGAGGGAGGGGGGCCTCGAACGGCGATAGATATCGACGTTGAACGGGAAGGCCGGGTGGACGGCGCCGAGATCGTCCGGGAGGCCGACATCACCGCGGAAGCTCGCTTCAGGGGCCGATACCACCCAACGCTTGGAACCCCACCCACACTCAAGTGACGCCGACGACGCCCATCAGTTGAAGTCGTAGCGGATGGTGTCGAAGGCGCCCCAGGGAGGGTTGACGTGCAGTCGCGACGGCCGGGCATCGCGCGGGATCAGGAATGCGGCGTGAAGCGTCGCTTCCTCCTCCGGCCCGAGCCGCGCTGGCGCCAGGCCACCCGGCCAGCGCACGAATGCCGCAATGATCGACATGGTGCGGACGCGCCCGTCAGCGCCGGAGACTTCGTAGTTGAGGCGGAAGTCGGCGGCTTGGACAAGGTCGTCGCCCCGGCCCGTGATATCAAAGTAGGTGAATTCAAAGATCACGAGGCGGCTGGCGGGGTCGATTGCGAGGGCGCGCTCCAAGTCGGTGGCCGGGTCGGTGACCTGGTTGAGGCTGACGACGAACTCGGGCTGGTCTCGCGGGCCGATGAAAAACCGGGTGACATCGGCCTGGCCGCGCTGGAGGCGGGCGTAGTCGACCTCGGCGTCGGAGCCGCGATCGATAGCGGCGGCGGCCGCGATAATCGCGGCGAAAGCGCCCACGCCGAGCAACCCAAAGACGGCTGAAACGGCAACCGTGGCGCGCGAGGCCGGTCCGGCGCGCGCGGAGAGAGCAAACGGGGGAAAGCGGTCGTTGAACGAGGCGAAGTAGCTCGTGAGGCGGAACGACCAGCGCATGATGCCCGTGCTAAAACCGAACAAGCC
>CAMAUF010000207.1 GCA_945861295.1 bacterium
GGAGAGCGGTGCGTCATGCGCGTCCCAGACCTTGTCACGCCTCGGCTCCGGATCCGCGAACTGCGACTCGATGACCTCGAGGCCATCCACCACGTGCTCAACGCCGCCTGGGCCAGCGGTGAACCGCTCGCCTCGCGCCGCGACTGGCTGGATTGGACGGTCCGCAGCTACGCCGAATTGGCCAACCTTATGCAGCCGCCATACGGCGAACGGGCGATCGAGCTTCGCGTTTCCGGCGGGCTCGTGGGCGCCGTGGGCTACGTCCCGGCCTTCGGGCCCTTTGGTCAGCTTCCCTCGTTCGGCGGCCTCCGGCCAGGGACAGCCGCGTTCCAGCCGGAGTTCGGCCTCTATTGGGCCATCGCCCCCGAGCTCCAGGGCCAGGGCATCGCGACTGAAGCCGCGGCCGCGCTTATCCGGCACGCCCGCTCCGAGCTGCACCTCGGCCGTATCGTCGCCACAACGACGCACGAAAACCTCGCTTCGCAGGGCGTGATGCGAAAACTCGGGATGCGCGTGGAACGGAATCCCCACTCGGAGCCGCACTGGTTCCAGAGCGTCGGCATCCTCGATTAGGCCGGCCACGAGCTAGCATGCCAGCTCGTGGCTCGCTTGAGGACCCCTGGCTGACCGGCCAACTTCTTGGCCCCGTTGACTACGAGCCCAACAACCACCTATAGTCCGCAGTTCCAGGGAGTACGGGGAGGCGCTCCCAGGTTGCTGATGCGTTGTCACTTCGCCGGTCGGAGTGGGCGCTTTGCACCGTCTTTGACCGCTCGATGGGACGTTGAGACCGCTGCAACAGCGGCCCACTCGTCTCGTATCTTGATTCATACGCCACTACCGGCGGGCTCCTCGCGCTGCGGGGCTATCGCCGGGCCATCCGTCAGGGGGTCGATTCGCGAAATGCGTGCCTACATTCTCCGCAGACTCATAGCGGTGCCCCTGATGCTGCTGGCGATGTCATTCTTTCTCTTTGTGCTGCTCTTCATCCGGCCAGGAAACGCGGCCTTCGCCACCAGCGGCGGCTTTAACGAACAGGGCCCGAGGTCAGAAGCGTTCGAGAAATTGCTCGGGCTGGATCGACCCTGGTACGTCCAGTACTTCGATTGGCTCGGCCATGCTGTCACCGGCGACCTCGGCAAGGCCCTGAAACCGCCGCGGCACTCCGTCACATCCCAAATCGCTGAGCGGATCGGCAACACCGCCGAAGTCGGGCTGTTGACGATCACTCTCTCGGCCCTGATTGGCATCACCGTCGGCGTGATTTCCGCGGCCAAACGGAACTCCGCCATCGATTACGCCCTGCGGTTGATCACGATCATCGGCATCTCCGTGCCCGTCTTCTGGACCGCGACGCTCCTCGTGACCCTGCCCTCGAAGTGGTGGGGGACGACACCCGGGCTCGCCACAAACTACTACACGCTCTTCGATAACCCTGTTGAGAACCTCAAAATCGTGATCTGGCCGGCCCTTATCCTCTCGATCTCCAGCGCCGCTTACATCGGGCGAATTGTCCGATCATCGATGCTGGAAACGCTGTACTCGGACCACGTCCGCACCGCCCGCGCCAAGGGCCTGACGGAGCGTGTCGTCATCCTCCAACATGTCCTGCGCAGTTCGCTGGTCACGTTGATCACCGTCCTCGGCCTCCAGCTCGGCACGGTCCTCGGCGGCGCCGTCATCATCGAGCAGATTTTCGCCATCCCCGGCATGGGACTCCTGACCTACGAAGCCGTCTTCGCCGAAGACTACATCCTTGTCCTGGGGACGATGATGGTCTTTGCGGCGATGTTCCTGCTCATCACCCTCGCGGTCGATGTCATCTACACGTTCGTCGACCCCAGGATTAGGTACTAACGATTATGAGTGTGCAGCCAGCCTCTTTGCAGCTCGGGTACGAACCGCTTCCAGCGGTAAGCAGATGGCGCCCGGTGATCCGCTTCATCCGCACCCAACCGTTCGGGACGGCCGGTCTGATCTTGCTGATCGTGGTTGTGGTCGGTGCGCTCGCCGCCCCCTGGATTAGCACGCATGACCCCCAACAGTTCAGCGGTGACGTCCTGCTCGGCCCCAGTTGGGATCACCCCATGGGCACCACACGCGACGGCAAGGATGTCTTTGCGCGCGTCCTCTACGGTGGCCGCGTGTCTCTCAAGGTCGGCGTCGCGGTCGTCGTCGTCAGCATCATTGGCGGGACGCTGCTCGCCCTGGCCGCCGGCTACATTGGCGGCGTCGTCGATTTCGTGCTCAGCCGCCTGGCGGAACTCCTGATTTCGTTCCCGGCGATCCTCCTGGCGCTGACCCTAAGGACGTCGATCGGCAACGACATCCCCAACCTGCCCCTCCTATCGCAAGGGGAGATCCTCGTGATCATATCGATCTGCATCCTGTTCACGCCGAGCATTTTTCGTATCATGCGTGGCGCGGTCTTGGAGCAGCGCGGAGCGCAGTACGTGGAGGCGGCACGCGTCGTCGGCGCTCACGAGGTCCGGATCATGCTCCGGCACGTCCTCCCGAACCTCGCCGGCCTCATGATTGTCGTCACCAGCACGGCCCTCCCGGGCGCGATCCTGACCGAATCCGGGCTCAGCTTCCTTGGCGTTGGCGTCGCCGTGGGCACACCATCCTGGGGCGCCGACCTCAGCGGCAGCGCCCGCAGTTTCTTCGTGCGCGCGCCGTGGATCGCCATCTTCCCGGGCCTCGCGCTCTCGATCACCGTGCTGGGCTTCAACCTGCTCGGCGACGCCCTCCGCGACAGCCTCGACCCGCGCCTACGCGGCCGCATCTAGCCACACCCCTCAGAGAGCCGCGACAGGCATGGAGCGGAGGGATCTCGGCTCCCGTACAAACGCAGCGCTTTGCTGCCCCGGCTAGCCAGACCCTCACAGCGGCGACAAGCATGGAGCCGGTGGCCCTCGGCGTCGTACAAACGCACGCCTCGCCGTACCAACGCCGCGCTGCGATACCGGAAACAGAGCCGCGGCCGGAGATCGTGCGAGTCTCGCGGGACCGATGAGCGGCGGGCTGGCTCCGCGGTAGCCTTGGTAGGTCGTCGAGATCCCTCCGCTCCATGCCCCTCGTGGCTCTGATTCGTTGATCCGTCGGCACACACAAAGAGGGGGTGGCCGCGAACGGCCACCCCCTCTTTACGTGTGTGCCCCGTGATGGGACCCTGACGTTTACGCCTTGAGCCACATCGCGTGGCGGCGGAGGGCGTAACCGTTGTCGAAGTCGTTCACGCCGAAGTCTTGAAGGCGCGCGTTGTGGGCGAAGAGCGCGGTCTTCGCGATTGGCAGAAGGACGCCCGTGTGGGCGATCTCGAAGAGATACTTCTGCAGGTCCGTGAGCATCTGCTTGCGCTTCGCCACGTCCAGTTCGATCTCCTGAGCCTTGAGGAGTTCGAGGATCTTCGTGCTCTCTTCCTTGATCGCCGGGTTGTCCGAGTCGATCGAGGCGTTGAAGGCGAGCGGGCCATAGGCGCGCGGGTCGTACCAGATCAGGTTCGAGTTCTCCGGCACGCCCGAGGTGCCGCCGCTGAGGCCGTTGCCTGACTGCAGGATCTCCCAGTCCTTGTCAGGCACGTTGTTGGCGCGCAGCGCCCACGCCTGCGGGTCGTTCTGCTGCACTTCGACGTCGATGCCAAGCGCGGCCTTGAGGTTCTGCGCGACAAAGTCGCTGATGCTGACCGTGGTGGCGTTGTTGTAGGTGAGGATGCGGAGCTTGGTCAGCGGCTTGCCCGCCGCCTCCCAGAGCTTCTTGGCGTCGGCCGGGTCGTACTTGTGATACGCCTTGATCTGGTCCTGCGTCAGCGCCTGGAAGCCGGGGATGAGGATGTTGACCGGCGCTTGGTAGGTGATCGGGCCCGCGAAGATGCTGGCGCCGAAGGCCTCGTAGTTGATCGCGGCGCGGATGGCGGCGCGGGCGCGCTTGTCGAACAGCTTCTTGTGGTCGAAGGCGAGGATGTTGAACGCGCCGTTCGGCCGCTCGGCGATCGTGATGTTCTTGTTGCTCTTGAACTCGTCCGCTTCGAGCTTGTCGATGCCGCCGAGGATGTCGATGTCGCCCGCGTTGAAGGCGGCCTTGAGGGCGGCGCGGTCCGGGATGATCCGGTACTCGACGTTGTCGATGTACGGGCCGTTAGCGACGAAGCCATCATCGGCCGGTTCATGTTTCCAGTAGTTCGGGTTGCGGACCATGCGCGTGCCGGCGGCTTCGCGCTTTTCGATGTTGTACGGGCCGCCGAATGCGCCGGCCGGGTTCTCCTGCGCGTCTTTGGTGGCCTGTGCCTCGACGACCTTCTTGTTGAGGAAAGCCATGTAGCGGGCGGTCATGTTCACGAGCAGCGTCGGGTTCGGGCGCGTCAGCTTCACCTGCACCGTTGTCGCGTCGATTGCCGTCGTGCTTTCGATGTAGTTGAAGAGCGGCGTGCTGGCGTGGCCACGGCGTTCTTTGGTGATGAGGGGGAGCGTCGTCATCGTGTACGCCCAGTCCTCAGCCGTGATCGGGTCCCCGTTGTTGAACTTCATGCCGGAGCGGATCTTGAAGACCGCGGTCAGCGGGTCCTTTTGCTCCATGCTGATCATGCCGTCGAAGGCGACCTTGTTCTTCGAGACCTGCCACGTCGCCACGAAGGCGTTCGCAAACAGCACTTCCGGGTTGGTCTGGTGGTAGATCCGCGGGTCCTCGCCCGTGTCCGCCGCCAGCTTGGAGAGCTTCAGTGTGCCGCCCTTGACGGGGGCGTTGGCTGCGGCCGTGGCTGCGGCTGTCGTAGCGGCCGCGGTGGCGGCGGCGGTCCC
>CAMAUF010000208.1 GCA_945861295.1 bacterium
CCGTCGAGGGTGGCTCAATGCTCGTGGCGATCACTGGCTCAAACCCCGCGGCGATTGACACGTTGGCGTATAAGTCGCCGACAGGCCCGAACGCTACGTCCGTCGGAGTATCGTTTGACGCATCAAGCTCAGCGAACTCCGATATAAACGCTCCAGTCGTCCCGTCAAACCTGAAGACACTGTGGCGAAACGCGCTCGCTACGAAGAGGTCGCCGTCGTTCCCGAAAGCCAGTCCAATCGGCCCGTCCAGGCCCCCACTACCGGGAACCACGAACTGTCCAAGTGAGCCTGCCGTCACTCCGTCGAATCGTGCAACGTAGTCGCCGCTTCCACTGGTAACGTACAGATTACCATCGGGCCCGAAGGCCACATCTTGTGGGTTCGCAACGCCAGAGGCAAAGACCCCGAGAGAGGCACCAGATGTTCCTTCAAATCTTCGCACGTCGCCGTTGTTCATGCCGACGAATAAATCTCCACTTGGCCCGAATGTCAGGCCAAGTGGAGATCCTAGTAGTTGATTGGGAAATACGAACACCTCGTGCGAACCGTTGTTTAGATTTACTTTTACAATACGCCCATTTGTGTTGTTGGAACTATCGAACAAGGAGGCGTAGATATGTCCGTCGTAACCGAACGTGAGTCCCTGAACTTGACCAGACCCATTCGAGGCGTAAATTACCGACTGGAACGTTCCGTCAAGTCCGAAAACCAGAATCGCTCCGTTGATTCCGTCGTTGCCATTGCTCGGTACGATGAAGATTCCATCGCTACTATGGGACGCCTCAGCTGCCGGATCATGGGCGATAAAGAATAACGAGATGAATGCCATGATCAGGGCCAGTCGCCCCGAGATTCGCCGCTCAACTCGCACCGACGTTCTCCTCGATCCCGTTAGGACGAAGGTGACTTGCGCTGGCACGTCTTCGTATCACCCGCTGCTTCAGTGCCCAGGCCCGTGACGGTAGACATCTTCGTCGAGGCGATCTTTAGCGTCCAGACACCCCGGCGAAGCCGCCGGTCGCGCTAGGCCCCGCCGCGGCCCGGTTGCGGAAGCGTGCCCGCATCTGCCTCGTATCTTTCACGGCGTCTCGTGCGCTTCCCCTGTAGAATCTGCGGCTATCCCACTCACACGGAGGTCCACCCCATGAAAGTTGGTGGAGGGTTTGGCGGCGGCTGGATCGATGCCGTTGCCGCTTCGGCCAAGGCTACGGAAGAGCTTGGCTTCGATTTCGCCGGTTGCCCCGAAACGGCGCACGATTCCATGTTGGCGGCGACGCTCGCGGTCAACGCGACCGAGCGCATGGAGATCCAGACCTCGGTCACGATCGCGTTCCCACGCAGCCCCACAATCCTGGCGATGCAGGCCTGGGACCTGCACCACCTCTCCAAGGGCCGCTTCGCGATCGGCCTCGGCAGCCAGGTCAAGGGCCACAACCAGAACCGCTTCAGCATCCCCTGGCTGACAGGCCCGGCCCCGCGCATGAAGGAATACATCCAGATGATGCGCGCCGTCTGGGATTCCTTCGAAGGGAAGAAGGCCGAGTTCCTCGGCAAGCACTACCACTTCACGCTGATGACGCCGAACTTCAACCCCGGACCGACGGGCTACGGGCGCCCGAAGATCGGCCTCGCCTGCGTCGGCGACGCCATGGCGCGCGTAGCGGGCGATGTCGCGGACATCGTCATGCCCCACGGCTTCATGACCGACAAGTACATGCGCGATGTCCTCCTGCCGAACATCAAGATCGGCTTGGAGCGCAGCGGCCGGACCTGGAGCGACATCGAGATCTCGGGCGGCGGCTTCACCGTCTTCGGAGAGACGGAGTCGGAGATCGAGCAGGGCCTCGAACGGCTCCGCCAGCCGATTTCATTCTATGGCTCGACGCGGAGCTACCACGAAGTCTTCGCCGTCCACGACCTCAAGGACCTCGGCATGCAGTTGCACTCGATGTCGTTGCAGGGCAAGTGGGGCGAAATGCAGCAGGTCATCCCGGAGGATGTGTTGCGGACGTTCGCGCAGACTTCGACCTACGACAAGCTGCCGCAGTGGGTCGCCGAGAACCGCGAGTACGCGAGCCGCGTCGGCCTGCAAATGCCGACGCGCACGCCGGCCGAGCGAGAGCGCTTCCAGCACGTCTTAAAGGAAGTGCAAAAGGTCACGGTGGCGGGCGCGCCTCGCGGCCTCGCGATCTGAGGCGAGTCGCACCAAGCCCAACGGATGAGCGGCCTCGCGACAACGCGAGGCCGCTCATCACGTCTGGCGAGGGCCACCGTGTGCTACGATCGCACACACGAGGAGTGTGCTGATGGTCGCCGTGCGGACCCATATCCTGCTACCAGCAGAACTGCTGGAGAAGATCGACGACATTGCCGGTGCGCGAGGGCGAAGCAAGTACGTCGTCGATGCGCTCGAAGAGCGTGTCCGGCGCGACCGGCTCCGCGAAGCGGTCGCGCACATCCGTGATGCTGACCCGCCGGATGCCCCGGCGCCCGCCTGGGAAGGGATGGACTCGGTGGAATGGGTACGGCAGCAGCGGGGCCACCCGCCCGAGGTGCTATCCTTCAGCACAGAAGGAGTAGACAAGTGACGAACGTGCGGATGCACCTCGTTGTCCCGGCCGAATTGGTGGCCCAAATCGACGCCCTCGCCGGCGAACGCGGCCGCAGCCGGTACATCGTTGAGGCGCTCGAAATGCGAATGCGTCGAGATCAGCGCAAGATCGCGCTCGATCGCCTGATGGATCCAGATCCACCAGGCACGCCAGCGCCGCTTTGGGAGGGCATCGACTCCGTTGAGTGGGTGCGTCAACAGCGGGCCGTCGAATCGGACGGTAGCCGGTCGGTTGCCGCAAGGCGAGCGGCGGACGCCGCGTCCGCCAGTGAGCGTGGGGAGGTCGCATGAGCGCGCCTACGCGTTCGACGCAGACTTCATCATCGACATTGAGAAACGAATTGCCACGAGCCTTGACCTCTTTCGAAGGCTGGACGCAGGCGGACACGACCTGCTCCTCTCTGTCGTTGCCTACGCTGAATATTATTCAGGCGTCTGGCGAGGAGTCCGCCCGGCGATGGACGACCTGATCGATAGCTTGAGGCTTATCGACGTAACGGAGCCAATAGCGGCACAGACGGCGCGTTACCGCCTTGAGTTCAAGACTCGTGGGCGACCATTGCAACTCATGGATTGCCTCATCGCCGCCACCGCGCGCGAGCTAGGCGCCACGCTCGTGACGCGCAACCTGCGCGACTACCCGATGACGGACATCCAGATCGTTTCGCCCGGCGCGGCGTGATAATCCACGACGCTCGTCAAGCTCGCTCACCCGCTCAGCAACCGGCTCGCTAAGCTCGCCCTAGTCGTCGCTGAGGAGTTCGGCGGTGTCGTCGTCCCACGAGGCTGCGGGGATCGCGTCGGCATCCGGGCACTGGTTACGCCACTCGCAATAGGCGCACATAGGACCGGGGACAGCGTCCCACGGGCGGCCCGAGGCCTCGTACTCGCGCATGCGTTCGTACATCCGAAAGTAGCGCTGCATCGTGCCGTCGGCGTGGCGCTTGTGCAAGTCGCGCTCGCGGCGGCTGCCAGTGCGCAGGTTCCAGGCGATGGCGCGCACCACCGAAGCCTCTGGCACGCGCTTGCCCTCGGTCTTGCGGAGGGCGACATGCGCGAGGTCGAGCTGTTCGTCGGTGGCCTCGTCGCGGTCCACGTAGCCGGTCTTCCAGTCGATGACCTGCCACCGGCCGGGCTCGACCTCGTCGATGCGGTCGATCTTGGCCCAGACCGTGAAGCCGCGCTCCCTGTCGGGCGCCCACGTCGCTCGTTCGACAAACCGGCGAACACTCACCGAAATGGAGTCGTGGGCGGTGACGCCGGTGGCGTAGATGGCGAAGGCGCGGTCGAACGCGTCCGTCCCCGGCCCCGCTTCAGCGTGGGTTGGCATGTGCAAGTAGGCGTCGAGTTCGTTGCGGCCACACTCGGCGTCGTCGGTCTCACCGAGCACTTTCATGGCACGGTGGACTCCCGTGCCGATGATACCCGGGACGTGGAGCGGGTCGGGTGGCTTCGGCAGGCCGCTGAGGTAGCGAAACCAGTACTGCTTCGGGCAGCGCAGAAACGTTTGGACCTTGCTGTGCGTGAGCTGGAAGAGGCGTTCGGCCATGGCCCGATTGTGAGGGACAGCCGCCAAGATGTCGAAGGCCCCATGACATGCGTGTGGAAAACGACCGCCTCTTGGCGCCCGCGGCGGTGATGCTTTCGCCGCGGCCTACTCCGGCGCGGGCAAGTCCTTCGGAAAGCGCACGACGCTGCCGATCCCGAGGCCATGCCGCTGGAACCAGCCCTGATTCACTTCGAGCACCCGTTGGTACGGGGCCGACGGCGTCAGGACCGTGAGGTCGAGCGGCGTGCCATCGCGAATGTCCACGATCCGCCCGTCGGCGCCGATGTAGGCGATCGAAAGCGGCAGATAGGTGTCCTTCATCCAGAAGCCACCCGTCTGTTCGCCGCCGGCGAAGAGGAAGATCATCCCGGCGTCCTCGGGCATTTTCTGCCGGAACATCAAGCCCTGCGTCCGCGAGGGCAGGGTGGCGGCGACTTCGACGATGAGCCGCTCGCTGCTGTCGGCATCTTCGACCGTGATCGCGACGGTGGGGAGCGCCGTCGGGGGACGGTCGTCGCCAAAGCACCCCGAAACGATCAGGGCCGCGAAGACGACGAATAACTTCGTGAGGCCGAGCATCCCCGGAGCGTACCACGGCCTCTGCGCAGACCGTGGCCATG
>CAMAUF010000209.1 GCA_945861295.1 bacterium
GTGTGTGCCCTTAAACCCCTTGAGGGTCGCGATCCGCGACTCCGTGAAGTCGAACTCGCCAGACGCGGTGATCACTTCGCGCATCAGCGAGGAGATCAAGATTTCGCCGCCCTTCGCTTCAGCCGAGACGCGCGCCGCGTAGTTCACGGCGGAGCCGAAGATGTCGTTCTCGTCCCAGAGTACTTCGCCGACATGCAGGCCAATGCGGACACGGATCGGGCCAGACGGCCCCACCTGCGCTTCGGCCAGGCGGCGCTGGATGCCGATGGCGCAGTTGAGGGCGTCCCGGGCGCTGGCGAAAAGGACGAGGAAGCCGTCACCCATCCGCTTCGCCTCGTGGCCTCGGAACTCGCGAAAGCGTTCGCGCAGGATGATGTTGTGCGCGTTGATGATTTTGTAGGCTTCGCGCTCGCCCTGTTCGCTGACCATGGCGGTGGATTGTTCGAGGTCCGTGAACATGATCGTCAGCGTGCCGCCCGGGCCGAGATTCTGGCCCTGCCACACACTGTGGATCCCGCCGGGCGATGTGCCGGCCCGGGCGGCTGCCTGCTGCGGCTGTCTCTGCGGGGGAGGAGGCATGGAGGCTCCCGCCAGCTTTGGCGTGAACACGATTGTGCCCGTCGAAACCTCGTCTCCAAGGATGTCGATCAGCGTGTCGGCGATCGTGATCGTGTCGCCGGCCAGGAGGCGCGTGCTGCCGCTAATCTGCTGCCCGTTGAGGAGGACGGCGTTGCGCCCGCCCAGATCGGTGAGTACAAGCTCATCCGGGAATTCGGAGGCTTCGATGCGGACATGCCGACGGGAGACGTACTGGCTCGGCACCTGGATGTCGCAGCCGGTCTCGCGGCCGACGACAACCGGCGCGCCGTTGAAGACGTATTCGATCGGCGATTCACCCGGAGCGCGGACCACGATTGTGCATTCCATCAAAGCGACGATACGCTCCCTTGCGCGCTCGCCCAAGGATACGGGACGCAACGCTCTGGCCACAATGGACAGGGCTGGTTTTCGAGGTTGCATTCGGGCGGAAGATGCGCGGGGCGCGCCGGACCTGGGCGAAAGAGGGCCAGATTCCCGGCCGCGATCGCCTCACAAGATGCGTGGAGCCTTCAACCTTGGTAGCGTTGTGCCGAATATGCCTACATCGGCGAAGAGCCGGGGGCAGCGGGTTGACGGATGGCGGATAGCACCTTCGAAGAACTAGCGCCGGGGACGGTGCTCAACCATTGGATACTGGACGAGCCCATTGGCGGCGGCGCTATGGGCATGGTCTGGAAAGGGACCGACCGCCGCGATGGCAGCCGGGTCGCGATCAAGCTCCTGGCACAGCAATTCCAGGCGGATCCGAGCTTCCGCTCCCGTTTCGAACGCGAGGCGCACCTCGCGACGCTGCTGAAGTCCCCTTATACCGTCCAAACGCACGCCTTCGGCCGCGACCGCGGCTTCCATTTCATCATCATGGAGTTCGTCGAAGGCGATGCCGTCGACAAGTTGCTGGCCGACGGCCCGATCGCGCTCGATGAGGCGCTCGAAATCGCGACAGACACCGCGCGGGCGCTCGAGGCAGCCGCCACCCAGCGCATTGTTCACAAAGACTTAAAGCCGTCCAACATCATCGTCAGCCGGGATGGCAACGCCAAGCTCGTGGACTTTGGGATCGCTGGCCAGACGATGTCGAAGGACACGTCGGGCGGTTTCTCGGGCACAGTCCAATACGCCGCGCCGGAACAGCAGAAGGGCGAGGGCGACCACCGCGCTGACATCTACGCCCTTGGCGCCACACTCTTTCACATGCTCGCCGGGCGGCCGCCGTATACCGGACGCACGAACCGCGAGATCCTCGCGCAACACCTGCACGCCCAATTCCCATCGGCGCTGCTCGCGCTCCAGCCCGAACCGGTCGTCGACCTGATCCGGCGCTGCATGCAAAAGGACCCGGACGACCGCTATCAATCAGCTTCGGATCTCGCGGGCGCTCTGGAACGGGTGCGGACGCGGCTCCTTCAGGCGATGGCGACGATCCCGCCCGCGATGCCCGCCCCATCGCCAGCTTCGGAATACGATCAGCAGGACGATGATTCGTCCAGCGGGACGCTCGTGATGCCGTCCCGCCCAGCGACGCGCCCATCTGCGGACGCACCGTCGGACTCGACGGTTGTCTTTTCGCCGGGAGGCCGGCCGGGACAGAGTTCGCCGCCTGCGCCTCGGGCGCCAGCCGCGGTCGCGGCTACGATTGCGACCGCCGGCACGATCGCCTCGGCGCCGACGGTCGCGCCGCAAGCGCCGCGGCCCGCAACCAGCTCACCCGCGGTCGCGTCGACCAGCACGGGCGCCGTCGCTCCGCCGCTCACGCCACCGCCTACCGCGGCGGCGCCCGCCCGCGACGAGGGCGGCAGCGGCGGCAAGGGCAAGACTCTCCTCTTCGCTATCGGCGGCCTCGTCGTTCTCGGGGTAGCGGCTGTCGGCGCTGTGCTGGCCCTCTCCGGTGGTGGGGGTGATGACCCGCCGCCCGCGACGGGCACGGCAACGGCCGCCACCTCGACGACGGCCTCCGCCTCCGCGTCGCCATCCGTTACCGCCAGTGCCAGCGCCACCGCGAGCCAGGCCGCATCGGCGACGACCGCCGCGCCCACGGCCACCGCGACGGCTGAGCCGGCTACAGCGACGCCAACGGCCGCACCGCCAACGCCGACGCGTCCAGCCGCCACGGCAACCCAGGCGCCGCCAACGCCGACCCGTCCGCCGGCCCAGGCAGGCTATACGTTCGGCGGCTTCAGCGGAGGCACGAACTGCCCGGCGGTCATCACTGCGACGGTGAACTTCACCGGCGCAACGGGCCAAACGGTTTCGACGAACTGGACGTTCAACGGCGGCCTGGCAGGGTTCACGAACTCACCCGTCCCGGTCACCGGCGATGGCTCCGTCAGCTTCACAACGATCGGCAACCCGCCCGCGGGGACGTACGCGTTCACGGCGAGCGCGGGCGGCGCGGTCGTGGCGTCGGGCTCGACCACCATCACCTGCAACCGCTAGGCCGGGTGAAGTCGCGAGCTGCCGTATGCGGACGGACGGAGTCGGGGGGCGTAGAGCGCACGAGTTCGCACCAGTAGCGACGTTAGCGCCGCTGTGCTTCGTCTTTGCGGCGGGCGATGAGGTGCCGCCAGCGGTTATCGACGAACTCGATGGCCCGTTGGGCGAGGTTACATCGCACGTAGTCGTCTTCTGAGTAGTTTGTGATGTGGTAGCTGCGTAGCGCGGAACGCCCATTGGCGCCCCAGAATCCTTGGTGATTGTGCAGATCCGGCGGGACGAGCACTTGGAGCTTGTCAAACGCGTCGGGTTGGGCCGAGTGCATGGAGACCTCGTGCATTGAGCCCCGGAATCGCTCATCCAGTTCCACCAGTACGATCGTGGCGTCGGTTTCAGTGAACAGGAGCTGCTCGGTAGCGCTCAGCAAGCGGACATCGCTCACGGACTCCTCGGCGAAGACAACCTCTCCCACGAAGTCGATGGCCTCGAGGCTGGCGCGTAACTGTTGGCGCTTCGTCATGCCGCTCGCCAGCGTTGGGGCTCGAGCCGGATTGCCTCCGTGCAGCATCACGCGAATCTTGAGCGATCTGATGTCGCTGAGGGCGGCCGTCGAGCGCGCACGGCTCTTGCGTTGAGTTCGAGGCCGCCGCACCTAGACCGGGTCCTGTTCGAAGAACTCGGCTGCCACGCGCCGACCTTCGTCGGTTGGGACGAGGCCGTTCAGCGAATCTGACGCGAACCCAGCCCGGACGAGCATGAAAATGGCCCGCCAATCGGTGTAGCCGCTCGCCATCTCCTCGAGTTCCGACGCCGGCAGAAACCCGTCCCGATCGAGGACGCCGAGGACGTACATGGCGTCATCCGAGCCGAATACCCCTCCCTGCGCGGATTCTTTGCGGCCAAGTTCCGCTCGGCCGAGGAGCTGCGCGAGTTCGGGAATGGTTGGGTCAGTTGTCACCTGGTCGAGGTCGATCCCCATCTGGGCGCCGTGGGCGTTCCCGTTCACCCCATATAGGCCGAGAACAGGATCCGCGAGCGCGAAAGGATCGGTCTTTGTCAGCGACGCAGGCTCGTCCATGGCGTCTATGATACGCACTCCGTTGCCGTCGCGCGCGACCGTGTCAAAGGTCGATCGCGCCAGCAGCCGATCATTGCTCGCCCTGACCGAGGTGTAATCCCATGACCCGCAAGCTCGACCATATCGGCATCTACGTGCGTTCCATCGACGACGCTGCCGCCATTTACGAACGGCTCGGCTTCCCTGTCGAACGCGTTATCCAATTCGACGCTGGCGGTCGCGCCGTGCCGATCGCGTTCATCCCCGTCGCGCCGGGCGTCGACCTGGAGCTGATCGAGGCGCCAGGCGCGCTCGACGCCGGGATCGAGCCGCTCCATCACATCTGCTTCGAAGTGCCGGACATCGCGAGCGAACTGGCGGCGCTCGAAGCGTCTGGCGTGCCGCTGGCCGACCACGCCCCCCGTCCCGGGGCGGCCGCGCGGCTGATCGCCTTCCTCAAGCCGGAAGCGGCGCACGGCGTGCGTATCGAACTCGCCGAGAAGTAGCCGCCAACAGCTGGCCGAGGCCGCCCAAATAGCGCTGTTGGCCGTGCGGCCAGGCCCGCACCTGTCGCTGCCGGATGATTCCGTCCGCCTAAGGGCCTGTCAGGAAATTACAGTTCTGGGACGAGGAGCCGTGGGCGAGGAAGCAGCGAGTAGTTCCACTCGCCATGGAAGGGGTC
>CAMAUF010000210.1 GCA_945861295.1 bacterium
GCCTCCGCCGGCGGCTCCGCCCAAGGGTCTTCGAGCACGCCGGCCTCGGCGCTGCGGCCCCAAAGGTTTTCGTCGATGCTGAACGGCCCCTTCGCCCCCCAGGGGATGTCGATGCCGTGCGCTTTGAGGTAGTCGATCTGGACTTCGCGGGCCATCGCCTGTTCCCGCGTCGGCGCGACGATTTCGAGTTCCGGGTCCAGCGTCTTGACGCCGACATCGAAGCGGACCTGGTCGTTGCCTTTGCCCGTGCAGCCGTGGGCGACGGCGGTCGCGCCCTCTTCGTGGGCGACATCGACCAGCAGCTTGGCCATCAGCGGCCGTGCCAGGGCCGTCGCCAGCGGGTAGGCGTCCTGATA
Organism: bacterium; assembly: GCA_945861295.1. Lineage (GTDB taxonomy): Bacteria > Chloroflexota > Dehalococcoidia > Tepidiformales > Tepidiformaceae > CAMAUF01. The sequence continues at coordinate 357 of CAMAUF010000210.1, forward strand.
CATCGCCCCGGCTGCCAGCGCCGGAAAGGCGAAGTAGCGGATGAAATCTTCCTTGGCGTCGATGACGCGCACCTTGGCCGCGCCGGCGGTGAAGCCGCGCGATTCGATGACCGGCTGTTCGCGGCTGCGGCCGACATCGATGTTGAGGGCGATCACCTCCCAGCCGCGCTCGACGGAGAGCCATTTGATTGCGGTCGTTGTATCGAGGCCGCCGGAATAGGCGAGGACGAGTTTGGGCACGGCGATTGTCCTGCGACGAGATTGGGACCAGTCGTGTCAGTATTGCGCCGCGCGGCGATCCGGGGAACGGCCGGCGTGGTGGCCATCGCGCCGCTTCTCCCCGACGGCCTCGCGGTACGCGCGCCGCGCCGCGATATGCTCGGCGGCGTGAGGCCGCTGTTCATCGAACGCATCGAGATGTAGTCGACGCTACTTCAGCGGCCCACAGTGTCGAGTCGATGACCTGCATGGGATCGAGTAGGCCACAGCGCCGGCCGCGGGCCAAGCGCGATTCAGCTGGCCAGGGGCGGCCGGCGTTGGCGCCACGAGGTCGCACCTTCGTAGGCCGCGCCGGCCGCGATCAACGTCTCTTCCTCGAGGTGGCGGCCCACGAGTTGCAGGGACGCCGGCATGCCGTCGGCCGTAAAGCCGCACGGCACCGAGATCGTCGGGCTGCCGGAGTAGTCGAATGGCGCCGTGAAACGCATCACGGCTGCCGCGGCCGCTGGCGCCGATGGCAGCGTCAAACTCGGCGTGGGCACCCCGAGGGTTGGTGTCAGCAGCAGGTCGATGTCCTCAAAAACCGCCCGCAGTTCGCCGCTGAAGCCGAGCCGTGCCTCGTGTGCCGCAGCGTAGGCGGTTGCCGGAAGCTTGCGTCCAGCCTCAAGGAACGCGGCGAGGGCTGGCCCATACTCGGCGGCTCGTTCCGGGTACAGGCCTTTGTGGCCGACCGCCGCCTCGGCGGCGCAGGTCGCGTTCCACTGGGCGATGAGCCCCTCCGTCGGCGGGACCGTAACCGCGACAATCTCGGCGCCGAGCTGCCGCAAGACCTCGATGGTCGCCATCACGAGGCCCGCGACTTCCGCGTCCATGCCGTCGGCGGCATATCGTTCGTCGACGCCGATGCGAAGTCCGCGCGCCCCGCGCCCAACCGCGGCCGCATAATCCGGTACAGGCGCGTGGAGGGCCGTTGGGTCGCGCGGGTCACCCCCAGCAATCACGCCGAGCATCGCGGCGGCATCGGCGACAGAGCGCGTCATCGGACCGATGTGGTCGAGCGAGGCGGCGAGCGGGAAAACGCCGGCGCGCGAGACCCGTCCCCACGTTGGCTTAATCCCCACGATGCCGCAGGCCGCCGAGGGAAAGCGGATCGAGCCGCCGGTGTCGCTGCCGAGCGAGCCGAAACAGAGCCCAGCGGCGGTGGCCACTCCGGAGCCACTCGAAGAGACGCCGGGCCAGCGCTGAGCACTCCACGGGTTGACCGGGGCGGCCACGGCCGGGTGGTGGTTCGCCATCGCGCCCTCAGTCAGCATGAGCTTGCCAAGGATGATGGCGCCGGCCGCCTCGAGCCGCTCGACCACTGTCGCGGTGCTGGTCGCGATGCGGTCGCGCAGGATCGTCGTGCCCGCCGTCGTGGGCGTGCCAACGAGGTCGCAGAGGTCCTTGACGGCGATGGGAACGCCATGAAGCGGGCCTCGATAGCGGCCAGCGACGATTTCCCGGTCCGCCACGCTGGCCTGAGCCAGAGCTCGTTCGGCGAGGACCGCGACGTAGGCGTGCAGCGCCGGGTCGAGCGCCGCGACGCGTTCCAGCATTGCCCGCGTTACCTCCGATGAGGTGACTTCGCGGGCCGCGATCTTGGCGGCGACCTCCGTAAGCGTGAGCCAGTGCAACTCTGTGGACATGCTGGCGCCTCCTCTATTTCCCGAGAGCTTCGCGATACGTCCGTAACGCTGCAATGTGCTCCGCGGCGGTGAGACCGCTGTTCATCGACCGCATCGAGATGTAGTCGACATCGAGCGCACCGAGCGCCGCCGTGTTTTCGGCCCATTTCTCCGGCCCCGCCTGGAAGTTCTCCATCACCTCGATGCCGAACGCCTTCGGGTCGCGGCCCGCCTCGCTCACCCAGCCGCGGATGCGCGGAATCGCCTCGATCGCGCCGGTCACCGCCGCGCCGAAGATGAAGCCATCGCCGATACGGGCGGCGCGCTGGTAGGCGGCATCGTTGAAGCCGCCGAACCAGATCGGGATCTGGCGGCCGGGCAGCGGCAAGAGGCCCGCCCGCTCGACCCGGTGCCACTTGCCTGTGTAATCCATGACCGGCTCGCTCCAGAGCTTGCGGAGGACTTCGACCTGCTCCTCTTGCCGGCGGCCGCGGTTCTTAAACTCCTCGTTGAGCGCGTCGTACTCGACGTAGTTCCAGCCCGTGCCGATGCCGAGCCGGACGCGCCCGCCGGAGAGGATGTCGAGCTCCGCCACCTGCTTGGCTACCAGCACGGTTTGCCGCTGGGGGAGGATGATCACGCCCGTGACGAGTTCGACGTTGGTCGTGAACGCGGCCATCCAGCCGAGCAGCACGAACGGCTCGTGGAACGGCGTCTTCTCTGTATACGGCCCCCAGAGCTTCGGCTCCCGCCCTTCGTGGACGGCGCCGATGACGTGGTCATAGACGAGGATGTGGCTGTAGCCCAGCCCTTCGGCCGTCTGACACCAATCGCGGATGACCGCGGGGTCGTTGCCGATTTCGGTTTGCGGGAAGACTGCGCCGATTTTCATGGTCTGGCCTCCTGAAAGGGGGTGTGGCGCAAGCGAGAGGCGCACGGGACGCCATCACTCCGCTCCCTGTCCGTCGTGGCGCTGATTATGAGCGGCCCTTCTTGAAGCCCCACATGTCCCAGTGGGTGACCTCCTCGACCGGCTTGCGCTGGACGGGGCCGAAGTTGCGGTCGGGCCACCCGACCGGGATCAGCGCCGTCGCGGTCGCGCCGTCTGGTAGGCCAAGCCATTCCTTGAGGTCGGGCATGCCGGCCTGAAAGGTCGTCATGACGGTGCCGAGGCCGAGGCCGCGAGCCGCGAGCATCAGGTTCTGGACGGCTTGGTAGATCGAACTGCCGGCCAGCAGGCCCTCCGGTGCGGGCGACTGCGGGTTTACAAGGCAGGGGATGATGAACACGGGCGCCGAATCGAGGTGCTCGACGATGTTGCCCACGCCGCCCATCATCAGCCGCTGCGACTTGTCCTCGGATTTCGCGCCGGACTCGATGAACGTCTTCATGCCGGGGTTGCCGAGCATACGGTCACGCACGGCGCCGGCGATCTTGGCCCGCATGGCATCGTCTTTGACCACGACGAACGCCCAGGGCTGGAGGTTGGTGCCGCTGGGCGCGCGGGTCGCGGCTTCGATCAGCTTCCAAATGAGCTCGTCGGCGACGGGTTCGGGGCGCCACCAGCGGATGGCGCGCTGGGTGTACATCGCCTCCCAGAGGTCGTTGGTCGGTTCTTTCGTGCCGGGCATACGCTGCCGCTCCTGTGGTCGAGGGTGATGCTGGCCACGATACGCGAAACCGGCCGCGCGCGGGCGAGGGGTAGCTACTTGATGACCTTCCCGCTTCAGCGGGCAAGCGGGAAGTGCGCGTCCAAGAATTGGCTGCGCCACGTCTCAGATGCCGCCTCGTTGCCATCAGGCGTGCCGATCCGGCCCATATAACTGGCATATCTGGCGGCGAGTTCGGCACGGAATGGGTCGTCCAGCGCCGCGAGCGGCGTCAGTTCGTCGAGAAACTCGAGTGGCACGCATGTGAGGAACTGGAAGTCAGCCACGAGCGGAGAGTCCGTCCCAGGAGGGGCGTCCAGCCAGTGGTACCGAGGAAACTGATGCCGCTGTAATCGTCGTATTCTGTCATCGATCTCCCGGCGCCGTCCCCTGGACGTTGGCGCCCCGGAAACCGCGCCGATAGTCGTCCACTCGTCGGCAACTAACCCCAGCACGACATTGGGCGCTTCAAACAAAGCGATGAATGCCGCCGTGGCCGCCTTCTGTTGTTGTAAGTCGCATTCTGGAGTTAGAAGCACGGCTCGACAAAATCCATCCAACACGCTGAATGGAACGTCGTTAGCGACCGATCCTTGGCGCCATGATTGAGCCCCATCGACGTACATAAGTCAACTCTGACGTTTGATAGAAGGCATCTTGATGGTCGAGCGGAATCCACGCTTCGCAAAGTCCTCCAGCTGTCTCGGTCGAAAGTTAGGGCTATCGTGGATAAGGTCATCGTCGCCGGCCCCACGGCTGTGTCGCGACCGGAACGCTGATGATTTGATTTGGACATTTAGATCCGTAGAGCAATCTGTCCCGCGGATAGTGAGGGGTATCGCGTCATTTTCAATCGCGG
>CAMAUF010000211.1 GCA_945861295.1 bacterium
CATCACCGACGAGATCTACGAGCACATCCTCTACGACAGCCACACGCACCTGTCGATGGCGACGCTGCCTGGCATGTACGACCGCACGGTGACGATCTCCGGGCTCTCAAAGACGTTCAGCGTCACCGGCTGGCGGCTCGGCTACGTGCTCGCGAAGCCGGAGCTTTCGAACGCGGTCCGCAAAGTGCACGACTTCCTCACCGTCGGGGCGCCGGCCCCCTTGCAGGAAGCCGCGGCCGCCGCCATCGAACAGGCCGACGCCTACTATCCCGAACTGCGCGACATGTACACGGCCAAGCGCACGCTATTGTTGTCGGCGCTTCGCGAATCCGGCTTCCGCTGCCATCAGCCCGAGGGCGCCTACTACATCATGGCCGACTTTTCCGACCTCGGCTTCGCCGGGGACGACGTCGCCTTCGCCCACCATCTGACCGAACGCGTCGGGGTGGCGCCGGTCCCGGGATCGAGCTTCTTCCGGGCCGGCCCCGAGAACGCGGGGACGAAACTCGTGCGCTTCACCTTCTCGAAGTCGGAGGAAACGTTGCGGGAAGCGGCCCGCCGGCTCGGGAGCATGTAACCGGGCCCCTTGATACGCTCGCGTCTATGCGACTACGAAGCCTGCTCCTGGCCGCCGTCTGCGGCCTCACCCCCGTCCTCGCCTTCGCTTGCGGCGACGATGACGACGACATCACGCCCGTGCCAACTCGCGCCGCCACCACCGCAGCCGCGGAAACCAAAGCGGCGGCGACCACCACAACAGCGGCCACCAGTGCCGCGGGAGGACCGATCATCGTGTCAGCTAGCGGCGCGCTCAAGCTCGATAACCCGACCACGACCACCTCCGGCCTCCAGTACGTCGATGTCAAAGTCGGCGACGGCGCCTCGCCCGCGGCGACCCAGCAGGTGACCGTGCATTACACGGGCAAGCTCGCTTCCAACGGGCAAACGTTCGATAGCACGGCCGGCAAGCAGCCCATCACCTTCGCGATGAACGGAGTTATCAAGGGCTTCTCGGAAGGCCTTTCGACAATGAAGGTGGGCGGCAAGCGCGTCGTCTACATCCCGGCCGCGCTGGGTTACGGCGCCCGCGGCCAAGGGCCTGTCCCGGCGAACGCGGACCTCGTCTTTGAGATCGAACTCGTCGCCATCAAATAGGCAGGCAGCGGGTCGGCACGAGTGCAGCGGCGATTTGGGCGGTAGCTGGAGATGCCCGCGCGAAGTGGGGCGATAGTTGTTGACGGCTTCCGAACGATTGTTCTAAACTAGAACTATCTTCGACGAGTGGCCGAACATGCGCATCCTCTGTCTCTGGTTTCCCCGAATGGCCGCGACGCTGGCCGTGAAGCAACGACCACAGCTCAAAGGCCGGCCGGTCGTGCTCCTGAGCGGCGGCCCGAACCCCGTCGTCAGTGGCTGCTCGGTCGAAGCGACGGCGCGGGGCGTCCGCTGCGGGATGGCGGCGACGGAAGCGCAGTCGCTCGCGCCAGCCGCGGCCGTGCTGCCCGATAACGCCTCCGCCTGCCTGGACGAACTCGAACGGCTGGCGCTGATTTTTCGCCACCGGATCTCGGAGCGAGCCGAGATCGCGGGACGCGACCATCTCTTTCTCGATCTGACGGCGGCGGCGCCAGACCAGCCTGAGGCAGCCCTCGCCGCCCGTGTAATAAGTCTGGCGAGGGCCTGGACCGCCCTCGACGGCCGCGTCGGGGTCGCGTCTTCGCGACGAGCGGCCCTCGAAGCTGCCCAAGCGGCCCGGCGGTTCGCGCTCATACTCCCACCCGAGGATCTGGCGGGCGGCCCAGCAATTGGCGCGTACCGCGACGAGGTCTTGGCGGTCGAGCGCGCCTTCGCCAGCGTCACGGATGCCGCAAGGACCAGGGCGGCGCTCGTCCGGATGCTCAGCCAATTGCAGGTCATCCTCAGCGCAAGGCGTCAGAGCTACCGCGAGGCCGTCGTCTCGATCATCCGGGACGACACGATCGTGCCGGTTACGCTGAGGCCCCATCGGCCGCTGCACGAAACCGGCGCCGTCATTGACCTCCTCCGTCGCGCGGTCGATGGCGAAGTGTTCGCGGGCGCGATTGCCGTCCGGGTCGAACTGCGGCGGCTCGGACCCGATGTGCGCGTGAAGGCCGGCGTCCAGGCTGCGGGGCACCCGCCCGAACGGCTCCGGGAACCGGCCGCCGTGCGCTGATGTGCGAGCCCTAGGCGGTGTATGCCGGTTGGAAGCCCAGAGGCGGTTCGTAACCGGGCACGAACTTCTGCCATTCATGCCGAGCGGCGAGGTACTGAAAGAAGGCGTGGTAGACCGAGACCCGTGGCGCGCCCGGCACGCCGCGCATCTCCATGTGCGCTTCTCCGGGGGTGTGGCCCGCCTTGCGATGGTTGCAGCTCTTGCAAGCGCTGACGAGGTTCTCCCAGGTGTGGCCGCCGCCACGGTGGCGCGGCATCACGTGGTCGAGCGTGAGGTCGCGCGACTGCCGGCCGCAGTACACGCAGGCCCAGCCGTCGCGCGCGAAGATCTCTTTGCGCGTCAGCCGCACCTTGGGCCGGGGCCGGCGAATCATGTGCATGAGGCGGATGACCGAAGGCAGCATCACGGAATGGGTGGCGGTCCGCATCGCGCCGAGCGCGTGTTCGAGAACCTCCGCCTTGCCGCGGAGCACAAGGACGACCGCACGTCTCACATTACAGACGTTGAGCGGCTCGTAGTTCTGGTTAAGGACCAGGACGCTCTCCATCGCAGCATCGCCTTCGCTGCAAGACATCGTAGCAAATGGCGGATCGGCTCCGCAATGGGTGATGGGGAACTTGCGACTTAAGCGTCCGACACGGTGTGGCGGCTCCAGAGGCGGAGTGTGGTGCGGAGTTGCTCCATCCGTTCGGGCGAAACGTCGGCCCCTTCGAGGATGCAATCCGCCAGGTGCCGGTCCAGGACGACCATGCCGGCCTGTTCCAAGCCGGAGCGCGCCGCCAGCAGTTGATTCAGGACGTCCTCGCAGGCACGCCCCTCCTCCATCATCTTGCGGAGGCCGCGGACTTGCCCCTCTACCCGGGCGAGGCGGTCGATGAGCTTCTTGTCGATTTCGTGTGGCATCAGAAAGACCTTGACGCGCATACCCCATGGGGGTATCCTGGTGGTACCATACATCAGGGGAGCTAGGGGTCAACCCTGGCCCCCGAGCAGGAGCTACACATGGCAGACAGTGTCCGCGAACTCACCGACGGGATGTTCGAATCCGACGTCGTCAAGTCCGACCTCCCCGTCCTCGTCGACTTTTGGGCGCCATGGTGCGGCCCCTGCCGGATGGTTGCCCCGATCGTCGGCGAACTGAGCGAAGAGTACGCCGGCAAGCTTAACTTCTTCAAGATGAACACCGACGAAAACCCGCAGGTGCCGACCAAGTTCGGCATCCGCAGCATCCCGACCCTCATGATCTTTAAGGGCGGCGAACTGAAGGGCACGATCGTCGGCTTCCGCCCGAAGTCGGACCTCAAGAAGCGCATCGAAGAAGCGATCGCCTAGTCGGCCGCCTTCGGCCCAACCCAGAGAAAGGGCGCCCGCATCCGCTGCCGGCGCCCTTCTTTCGTGTCTTGCAGCGTACTGAGGAGCGATCGTGGAAGAGTGCGACATCGCGATTGTCGGCGGGGGCGGCGCGGGCCTGACAGCCGCCATCTACGCGGCCCGCGCCCGCCGGATCACGCTCGTTTTCGAGGGTCGCATGACCGGTGGCCAAATCGCGACGACCGATGTGGTCGAGAACTACCCCGGCTTCCCGGAAGGGATCAACGGCTTCGACCTTGCCCACGCCATGCTCGTCCAGGCCGAGCGCTTCGGAGCGCGCGTGATCTACGAGGGCGTCACGAAGCTGGCCCGCAACAGCGACGGCACGTTCCTGGTCGCTTCGGATGGCACGGAAGCGCGGGCGCGGGCGGTGATCGTCACGGCCGGCGCCGACTACGACAAGCTCGGAGTCCCAGGCGAAGCTGAACTGACGGGCCGTGGCGTCAGTTGGTGCGCCACCTGCGATGCCGCCTTCTTCAAAGACCAGGATGTCGCCGTGGTCGGTGGCGGCGACGCGGCCCTCGACGAGGGCCTCTTCCTTACGCGGTACGCGCGCACGGTCACGCTCATCCACCGGCGCGATTCGCTGCGGGCGAGCCGCATCCTCCAGGAGCGGGCGCGGGCCAACGCCAAGTTCCGTTTCCGCTTCAACAGCGTGGTCGAGCGCATCATCGGCGACGACACGGTCACGGCCGTCGCCCTGCGGGACACAACGAATGGCGAGGCGTCGCAGCTCGCCGTCTCCGGCCTCTTCATCTTCATCGGGCAGACGCCGAACAACCCGCTGCTGCGGGGCCTCGTCCCGCTCGATCCGGGAGGCCACGCGCTGGTCGACCTCCAGATGCGGACGGGCGTCCCGGGCCTCTTCGTGGCAGGGGACCTACGGACGCAGGCGGCCCGCCAACTCGTCGCCGCCTGCGGCGATGGCGCGACCGCCGCTATCGCCGCTGAACATTACTTGAGCGAGTAGGCCTCCTTAGGTGATACCCTGGGGCGGTGCCGATTTACGAGTTCGCCTGCGACGCCTGTGGCAGCAAAGAGACTGTGTTCAAACGGTCCGTCGTGAGCGCGGTCGATGCGCCCGTCTGCTCCAAGTGCGCGGCGGGAGTGAGCCAGATGCGCCGCCTGTGGACGAAGGTCGCCCAACACAAGACGCTGAGCGAC
>CAMAUF010000212.1 GCA_945861295.1 bacterium
ACGCGCCGCCGCGACGAGATCGCGGCAACGGCGCGCAAGGCGCTCTCGCACGAGGAGGCGGTGGCGGCGCTGCAGCAATCGCCGCCGGCGGTCCTGCGCCAGATGCTGACCAAGCCGGGGAACTGGGTGACTTGGCCATGAGCGCCCAAGCCAGGAGGCGCAGCTTCACGAGAACTTCGCCGGGCGCTCATCTTCCGATAACAAGTGACGCGGCGGAACAACCCATTGACTTCGACGATATCCGAACCTATGCTCGCCCAACCCGGGCGACCCACCGAAACGGTCGGACTGTGCCCAAAACGGGGAACGAGGAGATACGCATGGGTGAAAACTACTGGACTCGCCAGCGCGTTGGCAGGCGCGGCTTCCTGCGCACAGGCGCTGTGGGCGTAGCTGGCGCGGGCGCATGGGCGGCCGTGGGCTGCGGCGACGACGATGACGAGAAGCCGTCGGCGACAGCCTCGCCGGCAAAGACGACCGCGGCCGCTTCGGCAACCACCGCGGCGGCGACGACCGCCGCGCCGACGGCGGGCAAGCCCGTCGATGGCAGCTACTACAGCGCTCAAGGCGCGTTCGCCGGTATCACGATGGACATGCACCGCGAACTCTACCGCGGCAGCATCGCGATGATGGGCATGGCCTACAACAACCTCGTCGCTTGGGATGATGTCGAGAAGGGTACCTTCAAGGGCGACCTCGTTGAGAAGATCGAGCAGCCGAACAACACGACCTTTACCTTCACCCTGAAGGCGGGAGCGAAGTTCCACAACAAAGCGCCGGTCAACGGCCGCGCGCTAACGATGGACGACATCAAGTGGAACATCGAACGCCAGCGCACCCAGGCCCTCGGCAACGGCGAAGTCGCGAAGAACTTCGGCCGCAACGGCAACCTCTACAGCGCGAACATCGTCGATAAGGTTGAGTACGTCGACGAGAAGACCGTCCGCTTCACGCTCAAGAAGCCGGACGCCACCTGGATCACGACCATGTGCGACGAGTTCAACGTGATCGAGGCGAAGGAGAACGTCGAGCAGATCGAAGGCGCCGCCAACTTCGGCACCCTCGACGCGAAGTACATCATCGGCACCGGCCCCTACGTCTTCGACCGCTACACGCCGACCAAGGGCTCGCACGCCGTCCGCAACCCCGACTACTTCAAGAAGAAGGGCGGCGAACCGGTCGCCTTCTACGATGAGATGTTCTGGACGGATCTCGGCGTCGACGTCAACCCGCGGCGGATCGCCTTCGAGCAAAAGCAGCTCGACATCGCCAGCTTCCCGAACGACGTCGCGGACGCGATCGGCGCCGCCCAGAAGGACGCCAAGCGCCTTCAGGTGCCGAACCCGAACAACAACATCGAGATGGCGTACAACTACAACCATCCGAACTCGAAGAACCCCTTCTTCAGCGACCCGCGCATCCGCCAGGCGATCTTCATCGCAACGGACCGGGACCTGCTTTCGAAGCAGGCCTTCCAGGGGCTCGCTCGCCCGAACGCGGGCGTCAACTGGCCCTTTACGGAGTGGGCGCTGCCGCAGACCGAACTCGCTCAGGCTTCCGGATACAAGACGGGCGCAGGCCGGGACGCGGACCTCAAAGAGGCCCGTGACCTCTGGAAAGCTGCCGGCGCTGACGCGCTGGATGCCAAGTTCCTCAAGTACGTCATCGTCGACACCTACGCCGATCAGACCATCCGCGAATGGTTCCCGGCGATGATGAACAAGGCGCTCGGGACCGACAAGTTTGGCATCGAGGTCATTCCGGTCTCGACCCTCCTCAACTACAACCTGACCGGCCAGAACGCCGTTGGCTACCTCGGCGGTTGGGATCAGTGGGTCTCTCCAGACCCGCGCGGCCGTTTCGCCCAGGTGTACCAGAAGGGCTCGTTCATCAACTTCTGGAACTACAACACGCCCGAGATGGAAGACATCATCTCGAAGGCGTTCCAGGAGTTCGACCTCAAGAAGGCGCAAGACCTCCTCAAGCAGGGCCAACGGCTGCTGCTCAAGGACGGCGGCGGCGGGCACATCCAGATGGTCGGCGGCGTCGTCCAGTTCGTGCACTGGCCGTACCTCAAGCGTGTCGGCCCGACCTTCATCAGCTACGAGCGCCAGATGCAGGCGAACTCGTACATCGACCAGAAGGACCCGACCTTCGCCGGGAGGCAAAAGCCAAGTTGACGAGCTACATCATCCGGCGGCTGCTGCTTAACCTGGTCGTCGTCTGGATGGTGGCGAGCTTTGTCTTCCTGGCGGTCCGCATCCTGCCCGGCGATTACGCCGCTCAACAGGTCACCAACCAGTTCTTCTCCGGAGGGGCTGGGACGACCAAAGAGGACAAGGATGCGGCCCTCCAAGCCGTACGCGAACGCTTGGGGATGGATGCCTCCATCCCCGAGCAGTACGTCCGGTACTTCGGGGACATCTTCCAGGGCGACTTTGGCAAGTCGTTCCAGACGGGACGCCCGGCCTGGGACATCATGCGGGAGGCGCTCCCCTACACGGTCCAGCTCGGCTTTATGTCGTTGCTGGTCGCCCTCGTCATCGCCTTCCCGATCGGGATCATCTCCGCGGTCCGGCAGGACTCCTTGGTCGACGGTGTGTTTCGCAGCATCGCCATCCTCGGGCTCGCGGCGCCGTCCTTCTGGACGGCGTCGCTGCTCACCGGGGTCGTGCTCCGCAACGACCTCTGGAATCTGAATGTGGTCAACCCCCCAGGCTTCTGGGAAGACCCGCTGGCCAGCATCCAACTGTTCATCATCCCGGCGATCGCCGGCGGCGTCGCTTCCGGGGCGGTGCTGATGCGCATCCTCCGTTCCCAGTTGCTCGATGTCCTCCGCCAGGATTACGTACGGACGGCATGGGCGAAGGGCCTCCGGGAGCGCTACATCGTCACCCACCACGTCCTGCGCAACGGCATGATCCCGGTCATCACGGTAATCGGGTTCCTGATGGGCGGGCTCGTCGGCGGGAGCATCATCCTCGAGCAGATGTTCAACATCCCTGGCATGGGCCAGAAGCTGCTCCTCGCGATCCTGGTGCGCGACGTGCCGATCGTGCAGCTTCAATCGCTGGTGATCGCGACGGGGCTTGTGACGATCAACCTCCTGATCGACTTGAGTTACTTCTGGATCGATCCGCGCATCACCGTGAAGGGGTCGGGAGCATGAGCCAAGGAGTCAATTCGGCAACCCTCGCCCTCCAAGGGGCGCGTAACCGGCCCGCGGGCGTGCGGTTCGCCCGTGCCCTGGGACGTTTCTGCCGGACCAAGAAGGTGGGCGCGTTCGGTCTCGTCCTGACGCTGTTCATGGTCGTCATCGCCATCATCGGGCCGGCGATCATCCCGTATGACAAAGACCAGACGTTCGACCAGCCCAACCCAAAGTTCGACCCCGCCAGCTTCGACCGCGAAGCGTTGAGCCCAACGACCCTCGACCGGCTCTCCAATCCTTCGATGGACCACTGGATGGGGACGGACGACAAGGGCCGGGACTTGCTGACGCGGATCATCCTCGGGGCGCGGCTTTCGCTCCAAGTGGGCGTCGCCGCTTCAGCGCTGGCGACGATCATCGGGGCGGCGATCGGGATCGTCTCGGGGTATGTCGGCGGCCTCTTCGACCTGATTGTGCAGCGGTTCGTTGACGCGATGATCGCGATCCCAGGCACGCTCTTCCTGCTGCTGATGCTCCAGACATCGGAGCCGAGCAAGACCACGACAATCTCGGCCCTCACCGTCCTCGGGATATTTGGCGCCTCGCGGCTGGTGCGATCCGCCGTGCTCTCTATTCGGAATGAGGTATACATTCAGGCAGCCCGCGCCGTGGGCGCATCGGCGCCCCGGATCATGGTCTGGCATGTGCTGCCGAACGTCGCCGCCCCGCTGCTGATTGTGTTCACGATCCAGATCGGCGGGAACATCCTCGCTGAATCCGGCCTCGCGTTCCTCGGACTCGGCGTACCGGGGCCGAGCTGGGGCCAGATGGTGGCGACGAGCCGCCTCTTCGTTGATTCCAAGCCGCTGATGAGCGTCTTTGCCGGCGGCGCGATCACGCTGACGGTGCTCGGGCTGAACCTGCTCGGCGACGCCCTCCGCGACGTGTTCGACCCGCGCCAGCGCGGTACGAAGTAGGAACGGGCGAAATGGCGCGCGAGGATGGCTTCCGGCTGCCACCGCCGTTCGATGTAGAGGGCCTCGAAGTCCCGTACACAGCCGCGCAACTCGACCCGACCATCAGGCGGCTTCGGACGGCGGTGGAGCGCGACCTGAAGCAGGACAGCCGCCAGCCCCAGGAGCGCCTCGCCGCGGCTTGGACCCGGATCGCGGAGCTACGCCTGCCGCGGAAGGCCGTGCCGATGACGGTGCTCGACGAGATCGAGCGGCTGACCCTCGCCTGGGCGGCCGCGGGCCGGAACGGGATCGGCCGTTACGCGCGGTCGCTTTCGGATGCCGAGACGGCGCGGGAGGCTGGCCGCATCGTTTGGATGCTTCGCGAAGCGGAGCGCGTCGCCGCGCTGGACTTTCCCTACGAAGTTGTTCCGACGGAGTGAGGGCTGGTGGGAGGCGTGGCTAGCGCGATATTGGCCATTTCTGCTGGCTGGCTGGCCATCCCATTGAATCTTCAGCGTAAACCCGTAGAATACGCGAGACGCCATCGCTGCTATTAGCCTTGCAACCGGCCGCGATGCCGCACAGGGA
>CAMAUF010000213.1 GCA_945861295.1 bacterium
CCGTCGTCATGATGCTGCCCATCGGCCCGCTCACCCAGCCGCAGAGGTAAGCGCCCCACTTGCCCGCTTCGCCGCCCGCAACGACCAGGTAGATCGACTTCGGGTCGCGGAACTTGGGCATCATTGTGTCGAGCCCGAGCCGTTGCGCCGTCTCCGCTGGGATGCCCTCCGCGCAGGAGTCGTCGCGGATCAGGTCGCGCACCGCCTTCGCGGAGGCGGCTTGGATCTGGGCACGGACTTGATCCTTCGTCCAACCGTCCTTGGCGAACGTGTCGACGTGCTCGGGCGTCACGGCGACGACGATTTCGCCGTAGCCGTACTGCTTGGGATGGCTGACCGCCTGGAGCGCGAGCCCGTAGCTGGTCGCGAGCGACTTGGCATCGCGTGACAGCTGGTCGATGATCGGCGTCGGCGCGCCACCCGCGAAGACGGTGACCGTGCTGTCGGCCCGCGTGAAGCCGCGTTCGACCTGCAGGGGCTCCCAATTGCTGCGCTCTTCGAGTTCGGGGAAACAGAAGGTGTACTTGCCGGGGTGGCCCATGGCGCAGCGGTCCACTTCGCCGGGCTTGCCGCCGCCGACGTTGCGGACGATGAGCTGGACGGCGCGACCGATGGTCGCGTTCGCGCGGTTGCCTTGGCCGAAGACGTTCATCTTGCCGTTCATGCCGATCTTGTTGCGGATCGGCCCGTTGACGATGAGGACCGGCGTCGGGAAATGCGTCGTGGCCAGAACGCCATGGATGTTGAACTGCTCCTGGGTAATCGCTTCGACGGCGGCGATCACGACCGGGAAGTACTCCGGCTTGCAGCCCGCCATGACCGCGTTGATCGCCGCCTTCTCGACCGTGACGGGCGCGAGGTTGGGCGCGCAAATGCCGAGGATCGACTGCGCGTCGCGCTTGGTCCCCGCCAACATGCGCATGACGCGCTCCGGAGTCGGCGGGACGACGGGGAGGCCATCGGTCAGACCTTGGTCAAACATGAACTCGAAAAGGTCGTCGCTTTCGCCGACTTCGATACGGCGGGCGCGCAACGGGCTGCCTTCGGCTTCCGCCGCGAGGCGTTCCGCGATGCCCGGCTCGACCGACTTCGAGCCGCAGCCCGGCCGCGATTCGGGGTAAGAGTCCCAGTCGATCGCCGGCGCTGGCTTGCCCGTGAACTGCGTCAGCTTGGCGAAAAGGTCCTGCCAATCCTGCTTGCCGAAGCCGATGAACTCGGACAGCTTCTCACCCCGGCCATCGGCGAGGATCAGCGCCGGCACGGTATCGAGGTCGTACCGGAAGCTGACGGCAAGCGCGGAATCGTCGAGCACGGGCATCCCGGAGTTGATGCGCGCCTCGAACACCGATGGGCCCTCGTGGTCCTGAGCGACGACCCAGGTCTCCATCACGCGTCCAAAGGCAGCGCCCGCGGCGTCGATCAGTGGCGCCGAGAGCACGCAAGTAGCGCAATCCTCTTTGACGAAGGCCAGAAGCGTGAGCTTGCCGGTCGGGAAGACGCGGTCGATGCCGCCTGAATCGGCGAGGGTGAAGGTCGGCGCGGTGGTGCTGGTCATGCGCGGCATTCTAGAGCCACTGGGGATGAGGCGCGCGCTATCCCGGGCCTTCGAGCGCGTTGCGTGTGTCGCAGTTGCCGCGGCGGACGTCGGAAACGAAGCGGGAGAACACCCAGGCCTCGCCCGTCACGGCGCCGCGATCCGTCTGCGTCACGGTCACGACGCGGTACCAGCCGGCGCCCGCCGTGCTGGCCGTGCCCGGTTCGGTGAGCACGAAGGCGCGTGCCTCGAAGGTCGTACCGTCCGGTACCACGGCGACCGAGCGGGCGACCGAAGCCGGGCCAGCCCGAACGTTGAGGCCGTCGCCATCCGCGCAGACCATCACCAGTCCTGGCATTTCCGTGAGCCGGTGCGTGGCCTGCTGGGCGCCGAACCAGTACTGCCAGGTATCGGTTTGGTCTTTCGCAAAGAAGAGAGCCGCGCTTCCGACCCCGGCTGGAGCCGTATAGCTGAGCTTGATGATGCCGGCCGCCAGCGACGAGCCAGGGTCGAACGCTTGAATGCAGGGCGTTGTGGCGATGCAGTCTGGTTCTGTCTTGGCCTCTGGGAAGACCCTCACCGCGGTTTGGATCGCGGCGCGGACCTCAGCGGCGAGCGCCGGGCTTTGGCCATACCGTGTCCAGGACCCGCCGAGACGAGCCTTGCCTTCGGCCGACGGCAGCAGGAAATCCTCCGCGAGGACGTTCGCAGTCATCATGCTCCGCGTGCTCCATTGACCATCTTCGAAGCGCCACTCAAACACGAGCACGAAACGCAAGTCGCCATTGGCCGGACAGGCGAAATCGGCGGGACAGGTGCGGATCCCGGTGACCGCGGTCCGCCCGCCCGTCCCAAGCGCGTAGACCGTGAGGCTGCCATCGCCGTACGCGTCCTTCGACGCCGGCCGGAGCGCGGCGATGATGCTCGCCAGGTGGGCGGTGACGCTCTCGATGGGGACAAGACCACCGGAGGAGCGCCAAGTGGATGAAAGTACACCGTTGAAGCGCTTGCCCGCCGTTTCGCAAGCGGGGCCGCCCAATTGGCGAGGGATGTCTTCGGGCTGGCAGACGTACGGGGTGGCCTTCAAGCGTGTGCCGAGAAAGGCGAGATCCTTCGCCCGAAGGGCCGCATCGAGCTTGGCGAGGAACACGCGATAGCCGTTGTCCGTGATGTCTTCCGCGCCCGAGGGCGGCGTCGGGGCCGGAGTTGGGCTGGGGGACGCGGTTGGCGTCGCAGTCGCGGCCGTGGTCGTTTGGCGACTTGGCGTCGCGACCGCGGACGCCGATGCGGTCGCGGTGGCTGGCGAGGGGGTCGCCGTGGGTGCGGGCCCCGTGTCTCCGCCGCCGGAACAAGCGGCGCCGGCAACGGACAGGGCCGCGCCTAGGAAGAGGGCCGCGACCGCCGCCAGCAGACTCGGACGCCCTGCGGTCATTGCCCGGCCTCCCGCCGCAGAAGCGCCACGGCGGCCGAGATGCCGCCAAGCCCGAAGCCGGAAATCACCCCACGGCAGGCCGCGCTGACCGGGGAGAAGGCCTGCCCATCCCAGCGCTCGCTACGAACTTCGACCGTCGGCCGGCCAGACTGCCGGATCGCGCCCGCCACGATCATGCCATGCTGCTCGTCGAGCAGGTCGCTGAGGAGCACGGCGGCGTCGGCGGGCGTGCCCAACGCCGCGAGCACGTCCTGGAACGTGCGGTAGCCGCGCACTTTGACCGACGGGTCGGTGATCGCGTCATGCGCGATTTCCTGGGGCACGATGACAAGGATCTCCACGGCGTCCTCCATCCGTTGGTGTGGCGTTAGAGGCTTGGTCCCACGGCGTAGATGGGGGCGGCGCTGGTCACGCCCTTGGCATACAGCGCAGCGATTTCCCTGGCGGAAAGGCCGAGGAGGCTGCCGAACACGTCCTGATTGTGCTCCGCGAACATCGGGGCCGGCATCGACGCGGGCGGCGGCGTGCCCTGGAACCGCCACGGGTACCCGGGAAACCGGTGCGTGCCCGCTTCGGGATGTTGGATGGCGACGAAGAAGTCACGCTCATTCAGGTGGTTGTCCATCACGATCTCCCAGTTCGCCATGACCGGGGCAGCGGGGACGCCCGCCGCTTGCAGCGCGGTCGCGGCGTGGTTGTGGTCGAGGGTGGCGGACCAGGCTCGGATGGCCGCGTCGATCTCGGCTGAACGGGCTTGGCGGCCCTCGATCGTGCGCAAAGCCAGGTCGGCCGCGAGGTCCGGCCGGCCGATGACGCCGCAGAGGGCCGGCCACTGGCCATCCGCTTCCACGGTCAACGCCAGCCAGCAGTCTTTGCCGAAGCTCGGGTAGACGTTTTGGGGCGAGAAATCCGGCGACCGGTTGGCCCGCGGCCGCGGCAGTTCGCCCGAGACGGCGTACTCGAGGAAGGGCTGTGCGAAGAAGGGGCCGACCGCTTCGAGCAGCGCCATGTCGATCCACTGCCCCCGCCCCGTCCGGCGCCGTCCGTGCAGCGCCGCCAGCACCGCGACCGCGCCGTGATTTCCTGTGACCGGGTCGGCGTAAAACGTGCCCGTCCCGAAGTATTGACGGGAATCGTAGCCCAGCAGGCTGGCAAGCCCGCTCGACGTCTCGATGTTCGAGCCATAGGCCGAATAGTTGCGCTCCGGCCCCGTGCTGCCGTAGCCCGCCATCGAGCACATCACAAGTTCGGGGTTGACGGCCGCCAAGGCCTCGTAGTCGAGCCCGAGGTTCTTCATCACCCGTGCGGCGTTGTTTTCGATGACCGCGTCGGCACGTTCGATCAGCTTGAGAAAGATCGCCTTGCCCTCCGGCTTGGAAAGGTCGACGCACACGGTGCGCTTGTTGCGGTTGAGCTTGTTGAAGTAGGCGCTGCGGTTGAAATGGTCTGGCCAGAGGTCGTCCGCGACGGTGACCAGGCCGCGCGTCGCCGGCTTGGTCGCCAGTTCGATCTTGATCACGTCGGCGCCGAGGTCGGCCAGATGCCGGCCACCGATCGGCCCGGCCCAGTTCGCCGTGACTTCGATGACGCGCAGATCGGCGAGCGGGCCGGTCCGGCGGCTCGCCGGCGCAACATGCCCGGAGTGGGGCCAATCGGCCGCCGTCGAGCGCGCGTTCGCCCAAGCAAAGCCGGGCGCGAGGACAGCATCGGTGTGCTCGCCGAGCTT
>CAMAUF010000214.1 GCA_945861295.1 bacterium
TACAATCGCAAGGCCGTGCCGTTTGCCTGGAAGGCCACCGAAGTGCATCCCTCTGCAC
Organism: bacterium; assembly: GCA_945861295.1. Classification (GTDB taxonomy): domain Bacteria; phylum Chloroflexota; class Dehalococcoidia; order Tepidiformales; family Tepidiformaceae; genus CAMAUF01. The sequence goes on from CAMAUF010000214.1 coordinate 59, forward strand.
CCAAATCAACGCTCGGCCAATTACGCAAGTAAGTACTAGGCCAACCTGGCCGAGAAGATTGGGAGGCTCGCTCGTTTTGACCATGGGGCTACGCGGACGACGGAAGGCGGACCTCGGAGAACATTGGAGCATGGAACTTGGCCTCCAAGCCCGTCTCCGTTAGCCGTGCTCGAACCGGCTTTTCGAGGTCGGGTAGATCGTCGCTCGACGCTTCGCCTTCCGCGACAACGTGCAGGTGGACTGGCGACCCGCCAACCGTGCACTTGCACGAGACCACCGGGAGGCGCCCCAAGCTCGCGAGGTAGACAGCATCCTCGTCCTCGCTCAGCCAATGCCCGTCTGGCCCGGCCACATCCACAGGGATAGAAACCATTGCCGTCGCAACCCGGCGGGGTCGGTCGCACACGATGCAGGCCGTATCGCGCCAGCCCTCGGCCCGCTCATTGAGGCTTTGGCGGAGGAGCGTAAGGTCGTCCAATAGCAGCGGGATGAACGCGTGCGTCGTCATGCACACTCTCCTTGCACTGCACTTGACACAGTGTAACAGCGAAACTATTGCGCGCTGAAGGTCCATGCAAGTTGTTGGAGAGCAATGAAAAGGTGACGGCTCGGAGATTCGCCTATAGTCTCGCGCAATTGACGCAGCCGCCACACACCATCCCCAGCGCCTCGCGGCCAGCCGCCGTCCTTCACCAAGTTGCTGACTCCCACACCGTACCAGATTGGCGTCAGCTTTGTTGGACGGTTGCATCCATGGCGTCAGCCCTCCGCCACCAGGCTGCTCCCTTGCGAGACGCCGCGTCGCCATGGCAGAGTTACGACAGGGGGATCGCCATGGCTGATTGGTACGACCACATCGACGACGAGCGCCGCGCCTACATCGAGCGCCAACACATGTTTTTTGTCGCCACCGCGCCCGACGACCTCACGGACGCCTGGCCGAACCTTTCGCCCAAGGGCCGCACCCTCGTCCGCGTCCTCGGCCCGAACCTGATCGGTTGGCTCGATTACCCCGGCAGCGGCAACCAGACCGCGACCCACACCGCCCAAAACGGCAAGATCACCGTCATGTTCAGCAGCTTCGAGGCGACCGCCGGCATCCTGCGGCTCTTTGGGCGGGGCCGGGCCGTCGACCTGGATGACCCGCTGCTGGCCGAACACCGCGCTGCCTTCCGCGACGACGCGCACCCCTATGTCCGCCAAGCCTTCTTCGTCGATATCGACAAAGTGCAGACATCCTGCGGCTACGCCGTCCCGCGCTACGAGTTTGTGGCCGACCGGGACACCTTGGACAAGTACTGCGAACGTAAACTGGAGCCGCTCGAGATGCGGGACGGGATGCCGGTGGCCGGGAAGCTCTTGGCCAAGGCGAAATGACCGGCGCCGCGCATATCCGCTTCGCGCCTGCCTGATCCGCGGCCCGCGGCGGCGTTACGCCGGCCTCGGGCGGACCGAGGGAACCTACGGTTCGTCGCGTTCCTTGCGGTTTTGCGCCATGAGGAATCCGACACCGCCACCGACTAGCGCCAGGCCCGCCACCACGGCTAAGACCGCGCCCCAGACCGGGAAGCCGCCATCGCCGCCATCTGCACCGCCCGTGCCGGGGGCGGCCGGGCTGGCGATCCCGCCGCGGATCGTACCGGGCGTCGCGATCGTCGGCGTCCCGCGGGCTGCCGTCGACGAGGCGCCTGCCGAACCGGAGACGGTCGCCGTGGCCGGGCTGGGGCCGCCGGGAGTGGGCGTGGGGGCATTCGCTCCCCGTGTGGCCGTCGGTGTCCGCGTTGGCGTCGGCGTAAACGTCGGGATTGGCGCAGGTGTGGCGCTCCCAAAAACGACATCGAGGCGCTGCGGGCCAGCCTGCCAGCGGACCGTCTGGCTGGCGAAGCGGTCGCCGATTTTGACGCGGACTTCGATGCCCGACGAACCGCAGCCGCCGGTCTGTTCGCGCGAAACAACGTCGGCGTAGTAGACCGTCACACGGCCCGCGCCATCGCCCGTGAACTGCGTCTTGCCGCGGCCGCAGACTTTGTCGCCCACGTAGGCCTCGACGTTGAGGCCCTCCGGCACCGCCTCGGCCGAATCGGCGACGGAGCCAAACACCGTCATCGGCGGCCCAAAGACCTGCGCCCCCGCGCCCGCGACATCAAGAAAACTCGCGGTGGCGAAGGCGACAGTGGCGACAGCCAGGGACCAAAACCTGCGCATGGACCGTCCGGAAGGTGGAGTGGGGCCTGCTTCGAGGGTATCGAAGCAGGCCCTAAGCGCTACTACTTGGGCACAAGAAGCGTAAACCGCTCTTTGGCGAGCACCCAATAGACGCGCCCGCCGCCGACCTGCATGAGCGTCTGCAGTTCAGCGGCGCCGCCTGGGATGAACTGCTCATAGGTGTCGCGCGTCGCGTCGTATCCCCAGATGCCGGCGATCTTGCCCTCGTTTCCGCCGAGCGCTTCGGCGACCGTGAGCGTCCCCGTGCCGCTCGCAACCAAGTTCCAGCCTGGGTTAACCGTGACGCTCATCGTCTTCGAGAAGGTCACCAAGATGTCGAGGAGCAGTTCGCCCTCCAGGTCGACCTTCGGGGCAGGGAACGGGTATTGCACCTGGCCCCCCGCCGCGAACACGGTCTCGGTGCATCCGAAGGCGCTGATCACTTCAGCGTTGCGCCAGAGCAGCCGGACATAACCCTCGATCCCCTTCACGCGGACCACATTGGGATGGAACCAAGGGTCTTTGGTGAAATCGCCCGTAAAGTCTCTCGTCTGTCCCGGGTCGAGATCGCCCGACAAGGCGAGGTTGTCCTCGTTGCCGGAGTTCGCCGGGACAGGCTGGACATCGCCGGCCGAATCATGAAGCTTGCGCAACGACAAGCCGGTTAGCGAGACAGGCGTCGCGCCGACATTCGTCAGTGTGACGCGGCCGGTCAGGCCACATGCCAGCCCGGTGATGCGCACCGTCGGCACGTTCGGCCCTGGGAAGGGGAATTGTTCTTCGGTCCCAGGGATCGTGCGGATGACCGCGCCCGAGCCGCACTCGAAGTAGCTGATGTTCTCCTCTTCCCAGACGAGGCGGACGTAGCCGGTGATAACGCTCGTGGGCAAGCCGCGAGGGTGGAACCAAGGGAACACCGCCGCCTCTCCGGTCACGACCGTGCTTTCGCCCGGTTGCAAATGGCCGACCAGACCCACGATCTCCTCGTCGGAGACCTGGACACCAGGCGCCCCGGCGGCGGCGCTCCCCGCCTTGGGCTTGCGGAGCGAGAAGCCCGCCAGCGAAACCTGCGACGCGCCCACGTTGGTGAGGACGACCTTGCCCGGCACGCCACAGGCGAGCGCCGTGACCCGCACCCTCGGGACGACCGTCGCCGGGCCTGGGATCCGTACCAGGACGTTCATCGGCCGCATCAAGCTATCGCTGACGCGGATCCAGGCCTGGCATTCGTCGTCGATGATCGTCGGCTGCGTGATGGCTTGGTTGATCGGCCGGCCGCGGTCATCCTCGGTGTCGAAGGTCGTCGCCGTGGCTCGGCGCCGCTCCGTGGCGTCGATCGAGGACGGGTTGTCCTTCGCCTCGATGATGATGCCCTCGCCGTTGTCAACCTTGAACTCGATCGGCGCCGTGCCGAGGACGTTATTGATGGAAAGCGCGTCGCAGAAGCCATCGCGGTCCTTGAGGTGGACGACGACGTACTTCTCGTGCACCACGGCGCCCTCTTCCACGGTCACCTGCTTGTACCCCTGCCAGGTGAAGCGCTTATCGACCGTGTTGCTGCGCAGCGGCGGGAACTTGCCCTTCGGGCTGACCGGGTAATCCACCTGGGCGAAGTACGTCGTCCGCCCGACGATGTCGCCGACCTTGCAGTGCACGCTGCCCGTGGGCGCGTTGATGGCGCAGCCTTCGTAGGAAAGGTTGAAGTCGCCCCAAGTGAGGACGTCGGCGATGGCCTTGCCGTCGGATGGCCCCGTCGTGCTGAGCGAGTCTGACCATTCGCTCAAAAGGCGGGGCGCATCGACCGAGCCGAGGAGGCTGGAGACGCCTGACTCTGGGTTGACGTTGAAATCGACCTCGAGGCCATCCGCGTCGGCGAGGAAGCTGCCGGCGGCGCCATGCTTGACGCCGCTCTTATAACTATTGCGGATGCCCTCGTCCTTCATGAAGAACGTGACTTTGATGGGCGGGAGCTTAATCGCCGGCCACCGGCGATTGTCCGAAGGCCCGCGCAGCTTGTCCCAGTCGTCGGGCAGGATCCAGCGGTCGGCGGGGAGCACCCGCCCATCGGCCTTGACCTCTTCGGGCCGGCCGGATGGGTTGTCGCCGAGGAACCACCCGCGCACCTTCGCTTCGAGCTTGCCGAACTCCGAGACGGTCTGTTCCTCGGCTGTGGTGAGGACGATGTCCTCGAGAGCGATGTAGTACAGCGTGTAGTGGACTTTTGAGAACGGATTGCCCGTGATGTGGGCCGTGATATCCACTTCGCCGGGCGCCTCGCTTTCGTAGCGGACGGCGGATGCGCACTCCTCGAAGGCCGAGACCGCGTTATCCGCGCCATGAGTCTGGACGCCCGGCCCCGGCACGAATGCGCCCGGCTGGCCAGCTTCACGCACCCACTGAGAGGTGGTGGTTGGGCAGT
>CAMAUF010000215.1 GCA_945861295.1 bacterium
GGCGTTCCCGGAGTCGCGGCCGGTGTCCCCGAGGCTGCAACCGACCCGGCAGGCGGCGGCAGCGCGGCGGTCCCGCCCGGGCTGCGGGCCGGGGTCGCCGTTGCCGAAGGGGTTGACGAGGCGGTCGGCGTGGCGCTGGGCGCTGGGACGGCGGCGAAGTTCGCATCGTCGAACAGCGCCGCGGCCCCGCCCTCGGGACGCAGCATCAGCCGGAACCGCGCCGAGCGGGCCAACCCCGGCGCCCGGACTGGCCCGAACGTCAACCGTGTCCAATCGCCGCTCGAAGATGTCGGACCATCGTCCTGGCCGATCTGAGACCCAGAGCCATCGGACGAGAGGTACCACGAGACGCGGATGAAGAGCTCGCCCTGGCCTGAAGCCAGGCGGGCCATAGCGCTGCCGGCGTACCAGGTCGTTGGTTCCACTTCGATAGCCTGATGCACCCATTTGGTCGAAGCAGAATCCGAAAGGAGCAACGCGGACCACGACCCGCGCGTGGCCTCCGGCTCAGAGAGCAGGCGCCCGCCGAAGTTGTCCCAGAAGGACGGCGCGCCATCCGAAACGAACTCGAAGTCCCCATCCGCGAGGACTCCGCCGGAGCCCGGCGGTGGCGGGACGTTCGGGCGCGGCGCCGGCGTGGCAGTCGGCGGCGGCGGCCGCGGGGTAGGCGGGGGGCTAGGCCCGTCATGCGGCGTCGGCGTCGCCGTCCCGCTGGGGGGCCGCGTAGTGGTAGCCGTGGGCTGTGGCGAAGGAGTTGCCGTCCCGGCCGGCGTGCTGGTTTTCGTGCCCACTGTGGTCGCGGTAGGTTCCGCGACGGGTGTCTTGGTCGGGGCGGCCGTTGGCGTGTCCGTCGGCGACTCGGGCGTCGGTTCGGGCGAAGCCTGAGTACTGAGCGAAGCGTCATCGACAATCGCGACGATCCCGGCCCCGTCCGCTGAAACCTCGATCGAGAGCATTGCCCACGCCGCCCCTGGCGGGGCCGTGATCGTCAGCGCCAACCGTGTGAAGCCAGGAGTGAGCGTCCGTTCGTCCAACACATCCACGCCGAGCGGCAAGAACGACGCGTTGAGGAACGACAGACGTAGCCTCGTGGTCCCTGACCCGCCGATCAGAGCGGCCCAGACCTCCGCCGAGGCCTCCGCGCCGGGGTCCAAGGCCGCGGACTGCGAGAGCGTCCCCGACCCATTGAACCGGGCTCCTGTCCCGGAACGGCCCTGCTCGTCGTCCCGTGCGTAACTCCCGGTCGCGTTCCATGAGACCGGCGCAGCGCCAGACCACGACTCGAAGCCTCCGTTGTCGAGCAACTCGCCCGCGGCCACACCCTCGCGCATGCCAATCCCAGCCGCCGCGAGGGCGAAGCCAGCCACGAACACCGCGATCGGCCAAATTCCGCGCCGCATATCGCTGCGAATCTACGCGTTGAGACCGCCTCCTGGCGAGCGTTTGGAACCTTTTCCCGGATCTCCTGACGAATCCAGCGACCGTCCCGCTTGACAGCAACGCCGGATGCATGAGTACCGTTATCCTGGAGAAACGGGCTCACTCTCTGGAGGTACCCCAAATGCCACGTGCGATGTGGTCTGGCGCTATCAGTTTCGGTCTCGTCAACGTCCCCGTGAAGATGTTCACGGCCGCCAAGAGCAAGGATGTGCACTTCAACCAACTTCACGGGGCGGACCGCTCGCGCGTCCAGATGAAGCGGTTCTGCTCGGATGAGCAAGTGGAAATCGAGTACAGCGAGCTTGTGCGCGGCTACGAAGTCGGCCCCGACGAGTACGTCGTCGTCACGGACGATGAACTCGCGGCCCTCGCGCCGACCGTCACCAGCGGCATCGAGATTGAGGAGTTCGTCGACCTCGCCGAGATAGACCCGGTCTTCTTCGAGCACTCGTACTACCTCGTGCCCGAAAAAGCGGGGACGAAGGCCTACGCTCTGCTCATGGGCGCCATGCGTGACTCTGGCCGGATCGCCCTCGGGCGGGTTGTACTGCGGCAAAAGCAGTACCTGGTCGCGATTCGCCCGGCCGGCCGGGCACTCGCCATGTCAACGCTCTTCTTCCCCGACGAGGTCGTCAGCCAGGACGAGCTCGACGGCCTCCCCGGAGACGACATCAAGGCCACCGACCGGGAGCTGGCCATGGCGCAACAGCTGATCGCCGCGCTTTCCACGGAATTCGAACCCGAGAAGTACCGCGACGACTACCGCGAGGCGCTGCTTGCGATGATCGACGAAAAGGCCCAAGGCGTCATCATCGAGTTCACACCGAAGGCGGCGCCCTCCGCCAAGGTGACCGACCTAATGGCGGCCCTCGAAGCCAGCATCGCCGCGGCCAGGCAGGCCAAGGCGTCCTAGCCCCGTTCGCTCCGCGGGAGGATGGCGATGGTTGCTCTGCCATCGAGCAGCCTGGCGGAGCGAGTTCGTGATCATGGTAACGCGGGCGAGCCGTCGATCCCCCAAACTACCGCCCCAGCGCCGCCGCGATCTCGCCCTCGTCGAGCTTCGGGCCTACGACCGCGACATGCAGCTTCTCCGGCTGGATGACGCGCTTGGCGACGCGCGCAACGTCGTCGGCGGTGACCGCCTCCATCTGCGCGACCGCGTCGTCGATCGATTCGATCCGGCCCTTCGTGAGCAGCAACTCGCCGTGCCGCTGTGCGAGCGAGTGTGCCGTTTCATGCGAAAGCCGGAAGCGCCCGATGCTGTGATCCTTCGCCCTCCGCAGCTCCTCCTCCCGCACGCGCTCGTCCCGCAGCTTGACGGCTTCCTCAACGCAGACCTCGATCGTCTCGCGGACCTTGTCGCGGCTCACCCCAGCCGAAATCGTGAACGTGCCCACGTCCGCGAGGAAGCCGTAGCCCGACCCGACCGAGTAGGCCAGCCCGCGCCGTTCGCGGACTTCGCGGAAGAGCCGCGACGACATACCCGCGCCCAGGACGTCGTTCATGATCCGGATCGGGAACCGGTCCGGGTCGTCGCGGCCGAAAATCGGCAGGCCGAGGTAGAGGCTGCACTGGTCGATATCCCGTGAGTCGCTGGCGATCGGGCCACCCCGGATTTCAGGGTCGTAGGGCGTGACCGTAGGTACCGCTCCGGCTGCCATCCCTCCCAGCAACGGCGCCGCGAGTTCGACGACCCGCTCGTGCGAGACGTTGCCCCCGACGGACAGCACCACATTCGAGGGGCGGTACCAGGCGCCGATGTGTTCGAGGAAGTCGTCGCGATGCATGCCTTCGACGAGCTCCACCGAACCGCCGACATCCCAGCCCGGCGGCTGTTCGCCATACACGGATTGACCGATGAGCCGCCCCGCCCAGGAGCCCGGATTGTCGTGGTTTCGCTTCAGTTCCTGCTGCACGACGGTGCGCTCGCGGTCAATCTCGACCTGTTCGAGCTTGGAGTGGAGCAGCATGTCGGCCGCCACATCGAGCGCGGTCGCGAACCGGTCGAACGGCACGATGTTCCAGTAGCAGGTGAATTCCTTGTTGGTGTAGGCGTTGAGCGTCCCGCCGGCGCCTTCGATCTCTTCAGCGATCATCATCGCGTCGGGCCGACGTTCGGTGCCCTTGAACACCATGTGCTCGAGAAAGTGGGTGATCCCATTCAAGCGCTGCGGCTCCGAGCGCGACCCCACGCCAACGAACAGGTTCACCGAGACGGCCTGGGTCGTCGGCATCGGCGTCGTAACGATCCGGAGGCCGTTGTCGAGGGTGGTCTCTTGCCACGTATTACTCATCGGTCGGTCTCCTCCCTTCAAAGATTCGCATCATACGCGGCTTGGGCGCTACCGCGGTGAACGAGAGGTTCAGGGCTGGCGAGGGCCGAACTCGCGCTCCACGCGTACACTGGACCGATGTCACTAGACGCCCACATCGCCCCGAACTGGACGAGCGCCGCCGGCGCCCTCGAAGGCGCGCTCGCCGCCCTGGGGACGCCGCTCGCCCGCCACGCCATCATGGGCCTCACCGGCCACGCTTGGCGCGCCTGCCTCGGGTCGCGTGATGGCATCGTCGCGCTCGCCTCGGGGCCGCACGACCTGGATTGGGAGGCGATGTCGCGCCAATACCGGCGGACGGGCTGGCGCTGGGAGCGCTTCGGCACGCAGCTTTCGCCTCAAGACGATTGGGCCGCGCCGCGCGCCGCCGCCGTCGCCTGGGCCATCGCGCACCTCGACCACGGCCGCCCGCTGCTCGGCTTCGATTTCCACTTGCACGAACACGCCGTTATCCTCGGTTATGACACGTCCCGCGGCGGCTTCCTCGTCGATGACATCTTGAGCGACAGCGCCGGCCGCTTCTCGCCATGGGACGAATGGCCCTCGGCGATCGGCGTCCTGGAGTTGCTGGCGCCCATCGAGCCGCTGGAGGTCGACCCCGTGGACGCGGTCGGCGAATCACTCGATTGGGCGCTCGCCTGCTTCGCCGGGCAAGATGGCCCGCCAGGCCAGGCCCGCGGGACGGCCGCCCTCGTCGCCTGGGCCGATGCCCTCGACGGCGATACCCACGTCGACCGGGCCGGGAACGCCTACATGCTCGCGGTCACCCAGGCGGCCCGCCTGGACGGCGCAGCCTTCCTGGCGGATGTCGCGGAGGCCCTGCCCCCGCTCGCGGCGCCGCTCCTCACGGCCGAACGCGCCCTGCGCGACGAGGCGATGACGCTGGCGCCCCTGCTCAGCCTCTTTC
>CAMAUF010000216.1 GCA_945861295.1 bacterium
CTCAAGACGACGATTCGCGGGAACCCGAGATGTGCCGCCCGCTCGCCGACCAACCGTCCCATCGGCCCCGCCCCGAGCACCGCGACGCTGTCCCGTTCACGCCAGCCGGCGAGCGTGAGGCCACGGTCCAAAAGCGCGCCCGCGTGGCTGTTGAAGTCCGTCGCGCGCCGCAGTTCGCGGGCCGCGGCGACGGCGATACCACCCAGGGGCTTGAACGCGACGGGCCCTTCGCGGACGGCGCCGCGGATCTGCCCAAGGATCTGCGGCTCGCCTAGGACGACGGCGTGGAGCCCCGCCGCTACCTCCGCGAGGTGGAAGAGCGCCTCCATGCCCCGGAACCGCATCGGCGCGTCGCAGCTGCACCGCCCAAACCCATACGCCTCCGTCCGCTGGCAGGAGACGACCAAGGCATCGGCGCGGTGGCCGCCGCGCGCCGTCTCGTGGACGGCGGCGATGGCCGCATGTGTGCCGGATATCGTGTCCCAGCAACACGCGCGAAGGTTAGTCAGCCCGTTTGCCATGGATTGAGTCTGTCAGCATCGACGGTCGGAAGCCACTCCGGTAGGCTGCAGCGGTGTCCGAGACCGCCGTACTCGTCAGCGAACTGCGTTGGGCTCTAATGGCCCAGGCCGCAGAACTCGGGACGCTCGCGCCTGAGGCCCTCAACCGGGCGCCGAATCTGGCGGACGCCAACAGCCCAGCGGCCATCGTCGCCCATTCGGTGGCTGTGGTGCGCGTCTACGTCCTTGGTTTGGGCTGCGGCTGGCTGGTGGATCGGGACCGGCCGGAGGAGTTCGCGGCCAGGTATCCCAATATCGCGGTCGCCGTGGCTGAGCTCCGCGGTGTGGCGTCCTCCGTGAGTGCCGCGCTGCGTGACCTGTCCGGCCCAGCCCTCGATGGGATGGTGGCGCCGCCGCGCGCGCTATGGGGCACGGGCGACCTGCAGGTGGTCTCGCGACGAGCGTGCATCGTCCACGCCCTGCGGCACACCGCCGTGCACGTGGGCGAGCTGAGGCTGACGGCGAGCCTGCTTAGGTGAACCCCACCTGACGACTTCACGACCACGCATCTTGCTCTAGAATCGCCGCTTCCGGGCACAGTTCCGACCAAGAAGGGCACTGCCGCATGCCAGCCCAAGTCAACCACATCCAGCTCAACGTCAACGCGGCCAACCTCACGTTTTACCGGGAGTTCCTGCTGGGCTTCCTGGGCTGGACTGTTGTCTCCGAAATGGACCGCTACTTCGGGGCGACACGCCCAGGCGGTGGCGCGAGTCTCTGGTTCGTCGGGTACGCCAACGATGCCACGAACGACTACAACGGCCGGGGGATGAACCACCTCGCTTTCGGCGTGCAGGCACAAGCCGAGGTCGACGAGGCTGTGATCTATCTGCGCGGTCGCGGGATCGAGCCGCTCTTCGAGACGCCGCTCCACGACGCGATGCCTCCACCACGCCAGGACCAGACGTACTACCGGGTGATGTTCGAGTCGCCCGACCGGATCCTGCTGGAGTTCGCCTATTCTGGGCCGCGGAGTTGAGGCGTCCAGCGCCCCGCGTCTGAGTTCTGGGGGCTAGCCCCCGAGTGATTGCACGGCCGGGATCGGACGATCGCTGGTCCGGTACTGACGTTTGCCTTCCTCGAGGAGGTCGCCACCGGCCGCGTCATTGACCACGATCGCCGGGAAGCCCTCGACTTCGAGCCGCCGGATCGCCTCCGTGCCGAGGTCCTCGAACGCGACAATCTCGACCTTCTTGATGTGCCGGTTGAGCAGCGCCCCCGTGCCGCCAACCGCGATGCAATACACCGCGTGGTGCTGCCGGAAGGACTCGCGCACTGCTGGCCCGCGACCGCCTTTGCCGATGACGCCCTTCACACCCATGTCCAGCATGGCCGGAGTGTAGGGGTCGATCCGCATCGAAGTTGTCGGGCCCGCGGAACCGATGACCATGCCCGGCCGGGGTGGCGTGGGGCCAACGTAATAGATCACCTGGCCCGCCAACTCCAGCGGCAGCGGCTCACCCTTCTCCCGGAGTTCGATCAGCCGCTTGTGGGCGGCGTCGCGAGCCGTGTAGATCACGCCCGTGAAGGTAACGTGGTCGCCGATGCGTAGCCCGCTAATCGCTTCGTCGGTCAGCGGCGTCGTCAGGTGCTTGGTAGTCATGAGTGCTCCTCGGTCGATTCGGATAGGTCACGGCGCATGATGATGAATTCGCAAGGCCGGCTCGCCTTTCCCGCGGGAAAGGGGGCCCGCCCTATTTCGGTGTAGCCCAATCGCTCATACCAGGGCACAAGTTCGGTCCGGAGGTCGACAACGTCGAGTTCCATCGCGACGGAGCCCGCGGCCCGTGCTTCCCGTTCGGCCTGGCGGACGAGTTCGCGGCCGAGTCCCTTTCTCTGGGCATCTGGGTCAACCGCCAACATCCCGAAGTAGCCGGCTAGCCCGCGGAGTTCGACGTAGACGCAGCCGGCGAGTTGGCCCGCTGGCCCATCGAACGCGATGTAGCGGCCAGTCGCCAAGTGCGCCAGCACATCCGATTCGTCGGTGCGCTCGCCGATTTTAAAGAAGTCCTCGACCCGGTAGGCGAAGTTTACAAGCCGCGTGATCGCGGGCACATCGGCGGCCGTTGCGATCCGGAAAGCCATAGCTACAGGCCCTTGACCATGTCGACGGTGCGATGGGGCACCGCGATGCTCCAGTGCCCAGCTTCGTGGTCCTGGTGGCCGATGACGATGTATCCGCGGCGCGAGTAGTACTCGACCAGGCCAAACTCGCGGACCGTGCCCAGCACCACGGTCCGGAATCCGCGTTCGAGGGCGATCCGCTCCGACTCGGCCAGGACTTGGCCGCCGAAGCCGCTGTTCATCTCCCGCGGGTGGACCGCCGCCAACCCGAAATAAAACGCCGTCGCCACAGCCAGGTTCGCGGGAGCGGGGTAGGCGGCGAAGAACTCCGAGGCCGGCCGGATCAGCGCGGTCGCGATCAGTTCGCCGCGTTCGTCGCGTCGCTGCAAGAATTCGCCGGTGTCTCCGGCCTCTCCCGCGAGTTCGGCGGCGTCAGTGCGCGGCCCCTTGAGGATTTCGTAGCGGCTGAAAGCGAGGTTGACGAGCGCGGCCGTCTCCGTCGCGTCGATGCCGCTGGCTGGGACAAGCGTGAATGTCTTCTTTTCCATGGCTATAACGTCACGGATTTGGTGCGCGCGCTGTGGCACTGGATGTTCACCGCCACGGGCAGCGCCGTGATGTGGGTCGGAAACGTCTCGACGAAAACATCAAGGGCAGTGGTCGACCCTCCGACGGCCTGGGGGCCAACGCCGAGCGCGTTCACGGCAGCGAGAAGTTCGTCCTCGAGCGCCGCCGTCTCCGCGTCCTCGTTCTGAGAGCCGACCTTGCGGAAGAGGCTGTGCTTCGCCATCGTCATTGCTTTTTCGGCGGTCCCCCCGATGCCGACACCGATGATCAGCGGCGGGCACGGATTGCCGCCGGACATGTCGACCGTCTCGCAGACGAAATCAATGACGGCCTTCTTGCCCATGCCGGGAAGGAAGTTCTGGTAACGCGACATGTTCTCGCAACCGCCGCCCTTGGGCATGAACGAGATGTGGATCGCATCGCCGGGGACAATATCGGTGTGGATGACGGCGGGCGTGTTGTCCCCGGTGTTGGTCCGTGCGCTGAACGGCCGCGCCGCAATCGAGTTCCGCAAGAAGCCGTCGCTATAGCCCTTGCGCACGCCTTCGTTGACGGCATCGATCACGAAGCCGCCCGTGATGTGCACATCCTGGCCAATTTCGAGCATGACCACGGCCGTGCCCGTGTCCTGGCAGAGCGGAAGGAGCCGCTCGCGGGCGATCTGGGCGTTTTCCAGGATCTCGTCGATGATCTGGATCGCCAAGGGCGACCGTTCAGTCTTCTTGGCGTCTCGAATCGCCGACTCGACATCCTCAGGCAGGTTGTGGGTCGCATCTATCGCCATCTTGGCGACCGCCTCTGTAATAGCTGCAGCAGAAATTTCGCGCACGCGTCCCCCATCGATCATGTTTGGCTTGTCCCGCCAGGGTATCGCGGCGGCGGGGGAGCCGCACCTTGTGTGAACGCGGTCACAGAAGGCGCTCGCGGGCCGGTCTATGATGGCGTAGAAGAGAGTGGATATGGTGGAAACAACTCGCTATCCCTTGCCGGGCCACGTCCGTATCCGGCTCAACAGCCGTTCCGGCGCGGTCGACGTCGTCTGCGAAGCGCGCTCGGACCTCGAGGTCGAGGATGCCGTGGGGCGGCGTATCAGCGTTGAACTGGTCGAACAGCAAGTGACCGTCTCAGGCCGAGGAAGCAGCCGGCTCGCCATCCGTTGTCCAGCCGGCACGGACCTCGTGATCGGGAGCCTCTCTGGTTCGATCGAGGTGCGCGGCCGTGCTGGATCGGTTGTGGTCTCGAGCGCCTCGGGCAAGATCTCGCTCGATGAAGCGCTCTCCGCTGACCTCCGCACGATGTCGGGCCGGATCGCGATCGGGTCCGTCACTGGGCAGCTCCGGACGAAATCCGCGAGCGGCTCGGCCTCGGCCGGTCACGCCGGGAGCGCCGATGTCGCGACGGTCTCCGGCTCGGTCAACCTGGTCGACGTCAAGGGCGAAATCCGCGTCCACAGCGTCAGTGGAGATGTCGAAGTCGCCGGGGCGGGCCG
>CAMAUF010000217.1 GCA_945861295.1 bacterium
CGTTGGGCTTTGGCCATGGCCGACACGATACGTCGGGATGTGTGGTGTGGCCACTTCCCCGGCGCTGGGTGAGCTCCGGCCCGACTGCGCTAGCGGCGACCGTCGGTTACCCTTCCCTCACTCCCGCCACGTGAGAGCGCCACGCATGACCCACGACCTTCGCCTCGCGGCCCGCTGCCGCCACCTTAAGATGACCATGGGCGCGCGGCCCGGCGCAGGGCTCGTCAATCTCTGCCAGCACATCGTCCGCGACGGCATGGAGTGCGTCGGCCCCTTCATGGACGATTACTCCACCGCCTGCGGCTTCTGGGAGCCAGCCCCGCGCCAGGAAGCGGTCCTGGAGCGGTGACGCGCGGTAGCGGCGCCTTCGACGCCGGATGCCAGATGTGAGAAGGAGCGCTGGCCCGCCAGGCATCGCTGAAGCCCCGGCCCGCGGCCTCCGTGGCGTGTATTGGGGTTGGTGGCTCGTTGGCGTCGCCTTCGTGGCGCAATTCGTCACCGTTGGCGCGCAGAACTACGTCATCGGCAGCTTTACCAAGCCGATGACCGAGGACTTGGGCTGGACGCGCTCGGAGTTCACCTTGGCGCGGACTGGCGGCCAGGTTGTCATGGCGTTCGTCGGCTTCTTTATCGGGGCCTATGTCGACCGTCGCGGCGGCCGGCGGCCGATGCTGGTCGGCATCGTCATCCTTACCGCATCGCTCTTCTTGCTGTCGTACACCAACGCGCTCTGGCAATGGTGGGTGCTCAACGGGATCCTGCTGACGGTCGGCGCGGCGTTGGTCGGCGGGCTCGTGGTCAACGTCACGCTCGCGAAGTGGTTCGTCGAGAAGCGGGGCCAGGTGGCGAGCACCGCGTCGATGGGCGTCTCGCTCGCGGGCGTACTGATCACACCGCTTTCCGTCATCCTCATCGACGAATTCGGCTGGCGAGCGGCGTGGCGCTGGATTGCCGTCGGCTCGTTCGCCCTGATCTTCCCGCTCGCGTTCCTCATGCGCCGCGCTCCGGAGGACCACGGGCTGCACCCGGACGGCAAGACGGCCGCCCAGGTCGCGGCCGGCGGCGGCCGACTCGCGGCCGCCGACTTCGCGACTTCGCTGACCCCATCTCAGGCGGTCCGGACGGCGGCGTTCTCCTTTATCGTCGTCGGTTTCGGGCTTGGCACATTGTCCGTGACGGTTATCCTGCTCCAGACGGTGCCGTACCTCGCGGATGCCGGCTACAGCGCCCGGTTTGCCTCGCTCATGATCACGGTGACGTCCATCCCGGCCTTGGTGACTAAGCCGTTCTGGGGCTGGCTCGCCGGCCGCTTCGACGCCAAAAGCGCCGTCGCCGGCTTCTTCGTCTCGGCGGTCGCGCTCGTGCTGATCGTGGTGGCGGCGCGGGCACAGTCCGATTGGGGCGTCGCGGGCGGCTACTTTCTCCTCGGTGTCGGTTGGGGTGGCCTCATCCCCGTGCAGGAAGTCGTTTGGGCGTCGTACTTCGGACGCCGGCATCTCGGGGCGATTCGGAGCGCCGGGATCCCGATCTCAACCCTGATCCCGGCCGGAGCGCCCTACTTCACCTCGATCTACTTCGATCGCGTGGGCAATTACGACGGGGCCTTTGTGGTTGTCGCCGCGCTGGTGCTGGCAGGCGGCGTGTTACTCTTGCTGGCCAGAAAGCCGGAAGCGCGTCGCCATCTGGCCATTCGCGGCTAAGGCGCGTGCCAGACGGAGGGGGCCCCACATGGAAACGATCCGCGTCGAACACGACCCCACCCTGCCCGGCCTGATGACGGTCACGCTCAACCGGCCGGATAAGCTCAACGCCATCAGCTTCGCCATGCACCGCGAAATCCTCGGCCTTTGCCGCGAGCTGCAGGATGACGGCGACACGCGCGTCGTCATCTTCACCGGCGAAGGGCGCGCCTTCAGCGCCGGCGCCGACCTCGGCCGCCGCCAAGCCGAGGACGGCGCGGCGCCCGCCCGGCCGCCGCTGCCAACGTCGCGCTCGCCGCTTAAGGAACGCAGCATCGCGACGATCGGCAATCGCTCCTCGGCCGCGATCGAGTCCGTGCCGCAGGTGACGATCGGCGCGGTCAACGGCCTCGCCGTCGGCGGCGCGGTCGTTTGGCTCTCCTGCATGGACATCCGGCTCGCCGCCGCCTCGGCCTGGTTCTCGATCCCAGAAGTCGCGCTCGATATCCCGCTGACCTGGAACGCCTTACCGCGGCTCGTGCGCGAACTCGGCCCCGCGCGGACGAAGGAGCTGGTCATGGCCTGCGACCGCTTCTCGGCCGAGGATGCGCTGCGCTGGGGCTTCGTCAACCACGTCGTCCCCGATGCCGACCTCATGACGCGGGCGCGGGCCTTGGCGAAATCGCTGTTGGACAAGGACCCGATTTCGATCGCGGCGACGAAATCGACGGTGAACGCGCTCGCCAACCTGATGGTGCCCGCCGAAGGCGCGCACGCCGACCCGGACTACCTCATGCTCGCCCGGCTCGTCCGCCGGGAACGCGAGTAGCGGTGCTGGACCCCTCGACGAAGTGTTGCCTTAGGAGTTAACATGCTACTAAGACCGTTGGCATCCGGCCCGCGCTTCGACGTGTTCGTCCTTGACCGCGGTGACCACGGACGCGCGGATCAACCGGCCTGGGAGTGGCTCCGTTCGCTCCCGCCAGAACGCCGTGGCCGCATGTTGCACATCGTCCAGAAGCATGCGACTTCGGGACCGCTGCTCAACGTGCAGGTCTCACGGGATCTCGGAGACAACATTTATGAGTTCAAGACCATGGCGGGCGATAGGCTGCTGTACTTCTATGATCCTGATCGAAGAACCGTGCTAACGAACGGATTCTCCAAAGGCGATAGCCTGCGAGTTGCGAAGAGCAGGGCTATGCGGATGAGAGAGGAGTGGCGAACGTGGAACTCCCCGAAACGCTGACGGACGAGCACGCCGCGATTGCGACCGCATTCGACGCGGAGCAGCGCCGGACGAATCCGGCCTATCTCGCGGAGGACATGGCGCTGGATATCGCTGAGCAGATCACCCGCGCAATGCAGGCAGACGGCATCAGCCGCGCCGAATTGGCCCGTCGCATGGGCGTGAATCGGGCCTACGTGACGAAGCTACTCAACGCGCCAGCCAACATGACGCTCAAGACGATCAGCGCGGCAGCCATCGCATTAGCCCTTCGGCCGGCCATCTCCCTCTGTGCGGATGCGAACCGTGAAGGGTTCCGAGGGGATTGAAGGCCGGCGGCCACGAGCCTCACGCCAGCCCCAGCGGCGCCAGGCACGCATCGAGGCCCGTGATTTCGATGTCGTCGCGGCGGCGGGCGAGCCAGGTTGCGCGCGGGAGCACATAGCGGGCCATCGCGGCTGGCTCGCCCCCGCGGAGCGCCCAGGTTGTCCCCTCGCGCTGGTAACCGAGCGAACGCGAGACGCCGCAAGAAGGTGCGTTGTCCTCGAAGGCCTCGCTCATTGCCCGCTGCGCCCCGAGGCCCGCGAAGGCGAGGTGCAGCACGGCTTCCCGCATCTCGCGCCCAAAGCCGCGGCTCTGATACGGCCGTGTCAGCCACGAAAACGTCTCGACACCGCGCAAGCCCGGAAACTCCGCCCCTGTCAGTTCCTGCGTGCCAACTGCGCGTCCGTCGACCATCACCGCGAAAACCAACACCCACCACCCGGGCGAAGTCCTGGCGCGGGCGCTCCATTGTCCCGCTAACCAGCGCCTCCGCCCCGCTGGCGTGCGGTCGTAGAAGCTGGCGTCGCCATCGAACGGCAGCGTCCCCGGCGTAACCACATCGTGCGCGACCTCGCACAGCTCCAGGAGCAGCGCGTCGGTCGCGTACCGGAGTTCGAGCCGCGGCGTCCGGATGGCAAGGTCGAAATAGGGCCACGCGGGTTCGCCGATTGTCATCGCGGAAGGAACAGTATCAGGGTGGCGATGGCCCTGCTGCGCCGCCTCGGCCAACTCGGCCCACGGCCTCACCAGGCGGTAGAGTGCTGCGTATGGCCGCATTCGTACCGGGCTCCGAGATCCTCTATCGCGGCGTACACATTGACCAATCCGGCTTTGGCGGGAGCAAGTAACGGAATACCCGCCCCCGGGAACGGGAACGGTGCTCTACAGGGTTGCTGGGGGTCGCGACCCCGCCACTCGGTCACCCTTCACTCTTCGGCAAAGTACGTTTGGGTTAATCGCTGTAGTGTGACCGGAGCCTGGCGATCTCGAGGTCGCCGCGGATGACCCGATAAATCATGCGGTGCTGAGGGGTGATCCGCCTCGACCACCAGCCCGCGTACTCGTGCTTCAATGGCTCTGGCTCGCCAATCCCGGTGAACGGCGTCCGCGACGCCTCGGCGATGAGACGATTGATCTTGGCAAGTACGGTGCGATCAGTCTTGAGCCACACCAGATAGTCGTCCCAGGCCTGATCGGAGAACGTGTAGCTCACGGGTCAGACGGTTCGATGAGTTCGTGCTTGGCGCCGCGCCCGGCCTCGAGCTGAGCGATCGACTCCCGCAATAGCCCGACATCCTCCGGGGTCGAAGTAACAAAGGCCGTCTCATCCCAACCTGCGAACTGGTCCCGGGTCATGACGACGAAGGCGCAGCCACCGGGGCCGCTGATCATGACGGGCTCGCCATCGGCGGCCACGCGCTCAAGCGTAGCCGCTAGATGTT
>CAMAUF010000218.1 GCA_945861295.1 bacterium
CGGAATAGAGAATAGCCACGTCGTACAGGCCTTTTCAAGCGAGGCGAACCATGTGGAGGGCTATCAAAACGTCGATGCCTTTTTCCTGAGCCGGCGCCTCCGGCCACGACGACAGGTATCGGAGCGGTCGATGGACGACGGTACATCCCGCTTGCTGCCAGGTTTCGCACTGGGCGCCGTTGGCCGCGTGGCCCTTCGGCTGCAGGGAAAGGGTCCGGCCTACCGGTGTAAACCCGCGTTTCCACCAAGCTGCGATCGGGAGCCCGCGCAGCAAGCCGTTCGGCAAGTGCCGAAGGCTCGAACTGGCCAACGCGGTAGGATGCGCTCCCGCCGGTGTCGAACGCTCGCCGCACCCGGCGGTAGAAATTCTGTGCGTCGACGAAGACGATGACTCGTTGCATGATAAAAAACCCCGCTAATCCCTTGCGGGAGGCGGGGAGGATTGCGTTTAGCTTGACACATTCCGGTAAGAAACGCAATCGAATTCTTGCCAAGATTTCGATACGCGCCAGCTACCGCCCGCCAGCGGCCGGTTGCGCTTGCAGTTCGCCGGCGCGGCGCCGGGCGACGGCGGCGTCCTCGCCGATCAGTTCCGTTTCGCGCTGCTCCTGCTCCTGCGCGTACGTCATCCGGTAGAGGTTGGCGTAGACGCCATCCTTCGCCAGCAACTCGTCGTGGCTGCCGATTTCGACGACGGAGCCCTTGTCCAGCACGACGATCCGGTTCGCTTCCCGGATCGTCGAGAGGCGGTGCGCGATCACGAAACTCGTCCGGTCCTTGAGCAGTTGGCGTAGCGCCTTCTGGATGATCACTTCGGTTTGTGTGTCGACGTAGGCCGTCGCCTCATCCAGCACGAGGATGCGCGGCTGGGCGAGGATGGCGCGGGCGAAACTGATCAGCTGGCGCTGGCCAACGGAGAGGTTCTGGCCGCGCTGCTGCATGATCGTTTCGTATTGCTTGGGCAGGCGCGCGATGAAGTCGTGTGCGCCGACAGCGATGGCGGCCTCTTCGACTGCGGCCTGTGTCGCTTCGGGGCGCCCATAGGCGATGTTGTCGCGGATGGTGCCGCTGAACAGATACGGGTTCTGGAGCACGACGCCCATGTGACGCGTCAACGACCGGCGCTTGATATCGCGGACATCGTGGCCGTCGATGCGAATCGCGCCGCCGGTGACGTCGTAACCACGGGAGACGAGCGAGGTGATCGTCGTCTTGCCGGCGCCCGTGTGGCCGACGAACGCGATCGTTTCGCCCGGCGCAACGTGCAGGTCGACGTCGCGCAGGATCGGCACGCCCTCAATGTAGTGGAATTCGACATGGTCGAAGTCGACCCGGCCCTCGATAGCGTCGAGTTCGACAGCGTCCGGCTTGTCTTGGATGCGGGCCTCCGTATCGAGCACCTGGAAGATGCGCTCGCCACCGGCCATGGCGCGCTGGACCATCGTGTATTGCAGGACGAGGTCGCGGATCGGGTCGAAGAAGCGGCCGACGTACAGGGTGAAGGCGGTGAGGACGGCGAAAAGACTGGCGATGTCTACGGCGCTGTCGCCATGGAGGGCGCGTAGTCCGCCGACGATGACGATAGCGGTTGTCGCGATCGCGACCGCGACTTCGATGATCGGCACGATCGCGGCGCTGAGGAGGCCGGCCCAAATGTTGGCGTTCCGGTTGTCCTGGTTGAGCGCGTCGAAGCGCCGGGAGTTGACGCCTTCGCGGGACATCGATTGGATGGCGCGGACGCCGTTTAGGTTCTCGGCCAGGGTGCCGTAGAGCGCGCTGATCTTGACGCGGACGTTGATGAAGGCAACCCGCGCCCGCCTCGACCAATACACCATCATCACGACCAGCGGCGGCACGATCGCGAACGTGACCAGCGCGAGCTGCCAATCCACGAAGAGGAGGACAATGACGACCACCGCCAGGCCGACGAAATCGGCCGCGAAGGTGAGAGAGCCGCTTGTCAGCAACTCTTGCATGACGGTCACGTCGCTGGTTAGGCGGCTGATCATGCGGCCGACTTCCATCTCGTCGTAGAACGAGAGCGAGAGCGACTGCATGTGCTCGTACATTTCGGTGCGGAGCTGCAGCAAGAGCCGGTTGCCCATGTAGGCCGTGGCCATCTGTTGCGTGAATGCGGCGACGCCGCCGATGCACGCCATCACGACCATGGCCGCTCCGAGCTGCCAAATCCGGTCGGTGTTGCCTTCGAGCCCGGCCTTGACGGCCAGCGCGATCAGCAAGGGCTGCAAGAAGCTGGAAACCGCGGAGACGAACATGGAGGCGAAGGCGAGTGTCGCCAGCAGTTTATACCGCATGAGATACGGCCAGAGCCGTCTCACGACTTGCGCGTCGTAGACCGCGCCGAGGGCCTCTTCGTCCCAGCCATCAGCGCCGCGGCCGGCGCGCGGCCCCATTGCCTGGCCGCCGATGCCGGAACTCCAGCCTCCGGCGCCCGCGCCGCCTCCAAACATCGCCATGGTTCCACTCCTCCCGCGCCGCCGGCTGGGACGCCAGCTGGCTCACGGACGGGCGCGGCCGGACGGAATTCCAGCTTGCCGTTTGTGTGGCCGTTCGTGGCCGTCAATGCTGTCCGGGCGGCGGCTGCGGCCGTGGCGGCGCCCAACGCTTCTTCCTGATCTTTCAGTTCGAGGTCGTAGATCCGCCGGTAGAGGCCATCCTGCGCCAGCAATTCCGTGTGCTTGCCACGCTGCACGACTTGTCCGCGGTCCAACACGATAATCTCGGTGGCGAGGACGACGGTGCGGAGGCGCTGCGCGATCACGAACGTGGTCCGGTTCGTCATCAGTTCGTTCAGCGCTTGCTGGATCAGCATCTCCGTTTGGGTGTCGACGCTCGAGGTCGAGTCGTCGAAGACGAGGATGCGCGGGTCCGTCAGGATCATTCGGGCGATCGCTATCCGCTGCTTCTGGCCGCCGGACAGCGTCACGCCGCGTTCGCCGACCCACTCGTCGTAACCGTACGGCAGGCTCGTGATGAACTCGTGGATGCGCGCGGCTTTCGCCGATCGCTCGACTTCTTCCTGGGTCGCGTCGGGCCGCCCATAGGCGATGTTGTCGCGGATCGTCCCGATGAAAAGGAAGACGTCCTGTTGGACGATGCCGACGTTCTGGCGAAGCGAATCCAACGTGATGTCGCGGACGTCGATGCCGTCGATGCTGATGCGGCCCGCGGTCACATCGTAGAAACGCGGGATGAGGTTGACGACGGTGGACTTGCCCGAACCGGTGGGGCCGAGAAGCGCGATGACGTCGCCCGGCTTGGCGTCGATCGAGATGCCGCTGAGGACAGCCGACAGTTTGTCGTAGCCGAAGCTCACATCTTCGAAGCGGACGTGGCCCTTCGCTCCAACGAGCGCTTGGGCGTTCGGCTTCTCTTGGACGGCCGATTGCGCGTCGAGTAGTTCGAAGATGCGCTCGCACGATGTCTGGGCGCGGGCGATGAAGGTGACCGAGAAGCCGATCGTCCGGATAGGCATCTGCAGAAGGTTGAGCCAGAGCGTGAACGTCAGCAGTTCGGAGGCCGAGAGAGTGCCTTGGTTGATGAAGGCGGCGCCGACGCCGACGGTCACGGCGACCTGGAGGATGCTGAGGTTCTGCATAATCGGCATGACGCGCGCCTGGACGACCGAGGCCCGCATGCTCAATTCTGATTGGCGCTTGGCCGAGGCGTAGAACTTGCCGCTTTCCCAGTCTTCGCGCGCGAAGGCCTTGACCACCCGGATCCCCGAGAGCCCTTCCTCGGCGACCTGGGTCATCTCGGCGAGGTTCTGCTGGATGTCCATCCAGATCGGGCGCACGACCTTCGCCATCTTGAACGACATCCAGCCGATGATGGGCACACTGACCACGCTCACCAGCGCCAGCGGCCAGTAAATGATGAACATGCCAACGATGGCGATGACGAGGATCAGGAAGATGAAGAGAAGCCGGATGACGCCCATGAAGACGAACATCCGGATGCTTTCGACGTCTTGCGTGACGCGCGACATAATCTGGCCGGTTTGGACGTTGTCGTGGTAGGCGTACGAAAGGCTCTGGAGGTTGTTATAGATCGCGTTCCGGATGTCGTAGGCCAACCGTTGGCCGATCGACTCGCCGAGGAACTGCTGGCCGAACTGGGCGACGCCGCGGCCGACGGCGAAGGCGACGATGGCGAGCGCCCCGTAGATGAGCAGCGACGAGTTCCCGTCCAGGCTCGTCAGCTTGCCGCTGGCGTCACGCTGCGGGTCGAGCCCGAAGTCGATCGCGTAGCGGATCAGCAACGGGCTGACCATCATGAGGGCCGCCGAAACAACGACGCAGGCCAAGGCGAGCGCCAACGGTTTCCGGTACGGACGCATGTAAGTAGAAAGACGCAACAGGATACGCACGGGACTTCCCCTCGTTTCCCCTTAACTTCGACTCTATCACACGTTTACGCGAACGTGAAGGTGCGGGCCTGGCCGCTGTCGCTGCCGGATGAAAATGTCCGGGCTAACTGCCGAGTGATTCTGTCCACCGATGGAAGATGGTGGACTGATTTTGAAGCCCAAGGACGAACGACGCATCGATGTCCTCAACCGCTTGAGCGCGGGCATCCTCACTGGCTCCGAGGCTGCGACTCTCCTCGGCCTTTCCGACCGCCAAACACGCCAGCTGGCCGCCGCCT
>CAMAUF010000219.1 GCA_945861295.1 bacterium
AGGCGCGGGACGACGTTCTCTTCCAATTTTGTCGTCGCGGAGACGCACGCATTGCTCATGTCACGATTCGGTACACTCGTGGCGCTCCAGTTCTTGCGGAGCCTGCCGCTCAGCGCAGTCTTCATCGAGCGAGTTACCTCTGACGACGAAGTAGAGGCCATCGCGATCCTCAGCCGCTATTCGGACAAGGACTTCTCGTACACCGACGCTGTCAGCTTCGCCATGATGCGCCGCCTGGGAACAACGGAAGCGTTGACCGCGGACAGGCATTTCGTGCAGTTCGGCTTCCAGCAAGCGCGTGGGTGAACGGCGGTCACGCCTGTTCCGCGTAGTCCGGCACAGCGAGGCCCTGCGCCTTGAAGCCTTCCTTTAGCCAGTGCCAGTGCATGCGGCCGTGGTCGGCGTTGACGCTGAGTACACCGCCGATCGTGCCATCGGCCCAAGGCGCGCCGGGGAGCGTCTCCGCGAGCTGGGCGTCGCTGAGTTCGCTCATCAGCTTCAGCGTGTCCGCGCGGGCTTGCTGGCCAACCGCAAAGACTTCGGCGAGGCTCATGTCGCGATGGCGGCGCGCCCAGTCTTCAGTCATGGCGTGGACCATCGCCATGATTTCGTCGCGCGAGCGTTCGCGGCCGCTGTCGTCGGCGCGAATGTTGACCGGGTTGGCGTCGCCGGCGAGGTGGCGGCGGACCATGCGCACGAAGTTGAACTCGATCCCCGAAAGGTGCGCGAGGTGATCTTTCGCGTTCCAGAGCACGGCGGGGTCGTGCTCGCTCGGAGTGGCCGGGCGGAGGAGGTCGTCCTCCGTCAGGCGGGCATAGGTTTCGACGAGCCAGGAGCGGTCGCGGTTCAGCTTGATTTCGATCTCGGCGCGGGAGAGGGGCACGGGCGGTTCGCCTCCGGGAGAGTGCTTGGTCCGGCCTGCGCCGATCCCGGCCGTCATGATAGTGTGCCTGCAAGCAACGCGGACAGGATGGACGAATTGACGAGCCGCAAAGCATCTTCTCCTTCCTCTCGCGCCGCAGCTCAACGCCCACCGGCGGCGCTCGACTTCGACCTTTCGCCGTACCGGAAGTACGGCCTACGGATGCTGGCGGCTGTGGTCGCCGGGCTGCCGCTGGTGATGGTCCCGGAGCTGATCAGCATCTTCGCGGTCCCGAAGCAAGCGGTGTTGCTCATCCTTGCCGGCGGCCTGCTGGTCGTGCTTGCGGCGGAAGGCGTGCGCCTGCCGGGTTCGCGCTGGTTCCGGGTCAGCCTTGCTTGCCTAGCGGTCGCGGAAGTCGTGGCTTTTGCGTTCGCGGATGACCAGCGTGAGGCGATCCTGGGCGCCTACAACACACAGATGGGCCTGGTCACACACATTTCGTTCCTCGTCATCTTCGTGGCGGCGATGACGCTTATCCGCAGCGAGGCCGAACTGGTGGGCCTGCTCAAATGGGGCTGCATCCCGGCCGCCGTGGTCATGCTTTACGCCATCTCGCAACGAGCGGGCGTCGACCCGGTTGATTTCGCGGCGAGCACCGTCGACCTTGTCCCGGCCACGCTGGGAAATCGAAACGAAGTCGCCGCCTTCGGGATGCTTGCGATCGCGTTCATTCCGGGGTGGCAGGCCTGGGCGGCAGCCCAGAAGGTTGCCCCGCGGTGGCGGCCTTACGTCCCGGCGGCGGCCTTCCTCATCGGCATCGCCGTTTGCCAACAGATCCTGCTGCATTCGCTCAGCCGGGCCGGCGTGGCGGGCGGCCTGCTCGGGCTGCTCGTCCTCGGCGGGCTTTCGTTGGCGTGCGGCCTGCCCCGCAAACCCTTCCTCCGGCTGGCCGGGGCGACGGCGGCCGTGCTCGTGGTGGGCTTCGTGCTCGCCTGGCCTTCGACCACGAAGCTGTTCGGCCGCGTCGGCGATACCGGCTCCGATTCTTCGGACCAAGCCCGCACGGACATCTGGGAAGGCGCACTCGATGTCATCCAAAGTTCGCCGATCGTCGGGCTCGGGCAACAGGGCATCGTCGCGGCCTTCGAGCGCGAACGGCCCGGTGACCTCGGGGCTGCGCGCTTCCAAGAAGTGAAAGGCAGCGGACAGGAGCCCGGCGTGACGAGCCCTCACGACGTCGTGCTTGAATCGCTCGTCGTGATGGGCATCGTCGGGACGGCGGCGCTCGCCTCGCTCGTCCTCGCCGGGATGGCGCTGATCGGCCGGCACTTCCGGGAGAAGCGCCCGCTGACGTTGGCGTTCGTGGCGGCCGGCCTCACTGGATACGGCACGGTGCTCGCGCTCAACCCGGTCAGCATCGCGAACTTTTCCGTGTTCGCCGTGGTTGCGGGCGCCGCCGTGGGGCTCACGATCCCGAAGCTCTCGCCCGCGCCGCTGCCCGCGGGCTTGCGGACGCCGTCGATGGGCCTGGCGGGGGCCGTCACGTTCGCCGCCGTGATCTTCGCCTTCTTGGCTTTGGCGGCGGAGCGTAACTTCGCGCAGGCCCAAGCGGGCGGCCTCAGCGCGGACCAAGTACGTCAGGCGAAGTTCGCCGCCGACCGTCTGCCGTTCGTGGAGGCGTACCGGCGGCTCGCTCCCCGCATCGAGGGCGCGTACGCGGTGGGCACCAACGACGCGAAGCTGCTGGACCGCGTTGTCGCCGACCAGCGCCAGTTTCTGAGCGACTTCGAGCCGCTCGCACACGACTGGCTCTGGCTGGCGACGTTGGAGATCCAGCGGCGCAACTTCCCCGCTGCGGAGGTCGCAATCGCGGAGGCGCTCAAGGCCGCGCCGAAGGGGCCTGAGACGGCGGCGGCCGTTGAGAAGCTGCGCGCCAAGATCGAGACGGACAAGGCGAACCCGCCAGCGCCACGCCCCGTGGCTACGCCCACGCCAGGCCGGTAACAGGAGAGTATGCCCTCTGGGACCACCCTCTCCCACGTTTGCCGCGGTGATGGCGACCGGCGCGCAGGCCCTCGCCTCAGTCCTCTCCCCGCCCGGGAGAGGAGGGCGAGGACTGACATGCTCCGTCAGGGAGGCCGGCAAGATTGGGCCGTCGCGAGAGCCTCGCGCCGAGGCTCGGGCGCGCTCGCTCTCGCCGGCGCTATACTCGCCCTCTAAATCTTCCCGCAGGAGTCACTTCAATGGATGAGCAGTCGGAAGTCGCGAAAAAGAGCACCCTTCTGATGATCCCGTATGGCCTCTACGTGCTCGGGGTGAACAACGGCGGCGACATCCACTGTGGCACCGTCAACTGGGTGACGCAGACGTCGTTCAAGCCGCCACTCGTCGCCGTCGGGGTCAAGAAGGATAGCGGGCTGTACCCGGCGCTGAAGAGCGCGGGCAAATGCGCCATTTCGTTCCTCGAAAGCGGCCAGAAGGGGCTCGCCTTCGCCTTCTTCAAGCCGACCAACGTCGACGGCAACACCGTCAACGGCCAAGCGTTCGAAGCCGCAGCGAACGGCGCGCCCGTGATCAGCGCGGCCCCGGCCTGGGTCGAAGCCGAGTATCGCGGCGAGGTCGACCTCGGCGACCATTCGTGCGTGGTGGTCGAAGTCGTGAACGCTGGCTCGAAGCGTGACGCCAAGGTGCTCACGCTGGAAGAATGCGGCGTGAAGTACGGCGGCTAGGCGTTCCGCTTGAGGACGACGACCGGGATGAGGCGCGACGTCTTCCGTTGGTACTCGTCGAAGTTCGGCATCATGGCCGCCTGCGCCTTGTAAAGCCGCTCGCGCTCCGCGCCCTCCGGGATCGTCGCCTGCGCCGCGAACTTCTCGGTCCCGATCTCGACGGTGATGGCCGGGTTTGCCTGGATGTTCAGGAACCAGGCGGGATGCTTCGGCGCGCCAGCGAACGAGGCGATGATGACGAGGTTGTCGCCATCGCGGGTGTGGACGAGCGGAGTGACCCGTTCGAGGCCGGACTTCGCGCCCTTGGTCGTGAGCAGCAGCATCGGCGCGCCGGCGAAGTTGCCGCCGACCTTGCCCGCGTTCGCTCGAAACTCCTTGATGACGCCGTCGTTGAATTCGTGCATGTCCATGAATGGGCTCCCTGTCTCGAAAGTATGTGTTCTCGACGCTAGCCTAGCGGACCGGGCCCGACAACCGAACACCCTTGCTTCGTCCGCGCCCCGCCGCCTCAGCCCCGCGAGAAACATGGAGCGGGGGAATGTCACGCCGCGCCGTTGGCGTCATCGCTAGAGCCGAAGGCTGATACAATCCGCGGGTAATCGAACCCACCCGAGGAGCGGTCCCTTGCCAGAAGTCAAGACCTTCGACGACATCAAAGACGAATTCAACAAGCGGGTCTCGCGGACCGTCTGGTGCACGGTGACAACCGTGGACCGCAAGGGACGGCCCCGCGCCCGGATCCTGCACCCGATCTGGGATGGCTCGACCGGCTACATCGCCACCGGGCGCGAGTCGTTCAAGTCGAAGCACGTTGCCGCCAATCCCTACGTCTCGTGCAGTTACTGGGATCAGCAGCATGAGCAGGTGTTCGCGGAGTGCAAGGCCGATTGGGTCGAGGACCTCGCGGAGAAGCAGCGGGTCTGGGACCTGTTCAAGAACACACCGATGCCGTACGGCTATGACCCAGCCATGTTCTTTCCTGGCGGCCCAGCCGCCGCCGCCACAGGCATCATGCGGCTGACCCCGTGGCGGGTCGAACTCGGT
>CAMAUF010000220.1 GCA_945861295.1 bacterium
CAGCGGTCGCGCCCAAACGGAAAACGCCGTACTCCTGATGGTAGGGGATGCCCATGACGATGGCGTCGACCTCGCGGTCGCGGACTTCGTCGACGATGGCCTGGCCAGCCTCGCGGGCCTGGAGCAGCTCGCCTGTGGCGGAGTGGCCGGCGTGGTGAGCGACTTCCTCCGCCTTGCGGAGGAGTTGGTCGCCGCGGCGGGCATCGGCCTGCATGTTTTCGTTGAGCGGGAGACTGCGGCTAACTTCGATGACGTGCACGACAATCACCTTGCCGCGCCGCGTCTTGGCGATCTGGCTGGCCGCGACCACGGCGTCCAGGCTGCCTGCGGCGTTGACCACTGGGACGAGGAGGGTGTATTGGCTCCCCATGTTCAAACGCCCTTCGGCCGGCACAGTCGTGCGCTGGCCATCAATCGTCGTCCTGCGCGAACCAGAGGCGGATCGCGCCGTTCATAACCAGGATGATCCCGATCCCTACGCCAATATTGAACTCGGCGTCCTGCATCACCATGAACAGGATGAGCGCGACGCCAAAGATGAGCGAGATCACCGAGAAGGCATAATTCGCCGTCCTCACGCTGTAGGCCCCCTGGTAGCTGAGGCGCCATCCTCAACCCCGTCCGCATGCTACCGCGCCGCCCGCGCTGGTGAAACCGGTCACCGGACCGGTGGGAAGCCCGAGGTAAGTTCGACGCCAGTCGGCGCCTTCGCGCGGGCCCCGCTCGTTGAACGGACTTCTTCAGTGACGAAAATCCGCCGGAAGCCGACCGGCATACGCGGCAGGTCCACATATGTCCGCGATGGCGCCGCCGATTGGAAGGAGCGCATGTTCTTGACGCCTTCGGTCCCTTCCGCCCAGACAACGTACTCGCGCTTTTCGGGCAGCGTCGGGATGCCGTCGAGGATGAGGATGCCGCTGCCGTAGCTCGGCAGCATATAGGCGACGCCGACGAAGTTGTCGCCCCGAAGCCCAATCTGGACCGCGAAGGACTGGACCTTCGCCTCGAGGACGTTCGCCTCCTCCCGCGTCTGTTTTAGTTGGTAAAAGGTATAGCCGAGAGCGCCGAGAGCGCCGAACGCCACCAGCGAGAACAGGATCGCCCAGAGCCGCCAGCCACCCGAGTCCTCTACCTCTTCGTCCTCCTCTTCGTCTTGCTGGCGGCGCGTGTGCTCCTCTCGGTCACGGTCACGGTCACGGTCGCCGTCGTCGTCGTCGTCGTCCGAATCCGAGCTGCGGTCGTATCTGGGAAGGACAGTGCCCGGCATGGGCGACGTCACGCCCGGGACCGAGACGATGGTCGGTGCGACGGCGAGATGGATGGCGTCGTCGAGCGCGCGGTCGCCGCGGAACTCCGGGATGGCCGTGACGAGCTCAGCCGTCGCCTCGTCCCGGATGCGGTTGAGGAAGCGTCGACGGCCTGGCCCGATCTCCGAAAGTTCCAGGCTCTCTTCGCCCAGACTTGGCGAGACGCCGAAGGCATCGGCCCCCGGCTCCATGCCATAGTCGTCGTCCCCGTCGAACTCGCCGTGGCCACCCGATGGACGATGGCCGCGGACGAGCCCCCTGCGCCTTGTTGACGGCCCGGGCGGAGTGCGACGCTCGCCCTCGACTTCGCCTTCGCCGTCCAGGTGCGCCGGGCCGCTGAAGTCGTCCTCGAACATCAACTCATCGAGGAAGGCGAACGGGTCGCCCGGGGTCGGCGGTCTCCGCCCAGTGTCCAGAGCTGCCCGACCGGGCTGCCCGGACTCCTCGGCGGCGGACCAATCTGAAGGCTCCTCCGACGGTTCCCCGGCGCTCTGGGCGCTCGCTGCCTGCGAAGCCTCCAACCGGTCCAACCGGGGGGATTCGTCCTCCAGGGCTTGCTCCGCGGCCGGTGCGATCTCCTCGTGCGTCCGCGCGGCGATGCTGCCGGAGAGGTCCGCGTCCGCGGCCAGGTCGATGCCCAGGAGGTCCGCGAGGCCGTCGGACTCCGGCTCCTCGGACGGGATCACGGGCTTCGCCGCAGTAGCCGGACCGGACCGTCCCCTTCGGATGCGGGCCCATGGGCGGGAGGCGCTCGCGGCGCCGGGGCGTGCGTCGGCCAACGGCGAAGCCGGCGGGGTACGGACGACCACGGCGACGCCCGCGTCCAGCGGCAAGTCTGGAAAGAGGATATCGGTGCTCTCTTCGGGCGGCCGGTCGCGCTGCCAAAGGCGGATCCGGCGGCCCTTGGGCGACCCCGTGAGCGGGACGTCCTCTGTCTCGTGGATCGGACTCTCCAGAATCGCGGAAAGCGGGAGTGGCGCCAATCCGCTGGCGGCGACCGCCGCAGCCGCTTCAAGGGGCGCCGTTTCGGGGAAGGCTATGTCGCTGCCTTCGTCGTCAGCGGTATCGCGGGGCGCCCGGCCCAGCCGGAAGCGCGAGCCCTTGGGCGCCGGCGGTGACTCGGTCACGGCTTCGGGCACAACCGTGACCGGCGAGGCATCCGCGGAAACCGGCTCAACCCCTGGGAAGGCGATGTCGCTGCCTTCGTCGCCATCCGCATCGCGCCGCGCCCGGCCTAGCCGGAACCGCGAGCCCCTCGCTGGCGGCGGTGCCGCCGGCGGCTCGGTCACCGCGTCGGGCACAGCCGCGACTGACGGGGCCTCCTCTGGAAGCGGCCAAGCTCCCGGGAAGGCGATGTCGCTGCCTTCGTCGCCATCCGCATCGCGCCGCGCCCGGCCCAGACGGAACCGCGAGCCCCTCGGTGGCGGCGGCGCAACGGGCGGCTCGGTCGCCGCTTCGGGCACAGTCGCGACTGGCGAAGCCTCCTCTGGAAGCGGCCAAGCTCCCGGGAAGGCGATGTCGCTCCCCTCCTCCGGATCTGGAGGCTCCGGACGGCCGAGGCGAAAGCGTGACCCCTTCGCGGGGGCCGTGCGCGGCAACGTCGCCACTGCCAGCGGCCACCCCGCCGTCTCCCTCGGGAGCGGTGGGTGCGGCATCACCACGTCGGGCATGACATCGCGAACGGCGCCCGGGCGGGATTTGGCTGGCGAACGGGCATCGTCACCCCACGCGCGTTCCAGGCCCCAAAGGGCCTCCTCCGCCTCAGTCAAGGGCGTGGTGTCCGCGAAGATGTCGAGGCTGAAGTCGTCGTCCGGCTCGGGCTCGCTAGGCGGCCGCCGCAGCAGGGAGCGCAAGCCATGCTCCCGCGCTGGCGCCGGTGGCAAGGCCGCCCCGGACTGGTGGGGCGCGCCGGACCGCCTCGTGTGCGCTGACCGTGGTCGTGGTGCGCCATGGGCCATGGCGCGGCCAGCGACGGCGTCGCGGATCCGGTCGTAGGCGGCGGCGTCGATGTCAGCCCGCGCTCCCGCGAGCGCGGCGATGGGCAGGGCGGCGGCGGCTTGGACGTAGAGGCGCGCCTCCAACCCGCAGATGTCGCAGGACTCGGCGTGGCCTTCGATGCCGCGGCGCTCGTCGGAGGTGACGAGCTCCAAGGCGTACTCCGCCAAGAGGTCGCGCGCCTCGTCGTGGTTCATTGGGCGACCTCGTGGGGCGCGCCGAGCTGGTCCTGAATGTCCTGAAGCCCTTGCCGCAAGCGCTCGCGCACGGCGGCGACTGGCGCCCCCACGGCCGCCGCGATTTGGTCCGGCCGCTGGCCTTGCGCGAACGCCCGCCACACCGCGACCGCCTGGTTGGGTTGCAGGCGCGCGACGGCGGCGGCGGCATCGGCTGGGGTCAGGCCATGGAGACGGCGGGCCGCGTCGGGCTCCAGGCCGGTGCGGTTGAGCGAACGCCCTTGACCGGGCCAGGGCCGGCGGTTGGCGTCGATCCGCGCACGCTCCATCGCCTTGCGACGGACGAACCCGATGACCCAGCGGCGTTCGTCGTCGCGTTCGGGGTCGAAGGCTGGGGCGAGTTCGAGCGCGACCTGGAGGCCGTCGCGAGTGGCGGCTTCAGCGGCGGCGGGGTCATCGAGGAGCGTAAGCGCCAGCCGGTAACAGGCCGCGACATAGGCGTCGGCGACGCCTATGGCCGCCGTTGGGTCGCCGTGCCGGTAGCGTTCGAATGGTGTCACGGTCGCGCCTTCGCCAGCCGGGCCTCGATTGGGGCGCTCCCAGCTTACGCTATCATCGCCCACGATCGGGGTGCTGGTCACGAAGCGAAGGTTAGGGCGCGCGAAAGGGCGTCCACGACCGTGGACGCCCCCCGCGCGCCAAGAGCAGCACGGTCGGTTTGTCTTACGCCGCCGGGGGCCCGTGGGGCCGCCGCCCGGCGAAGCGCGCGGCCACCGCCAACAGCGCCAGCGGGATCGCGAGCCAGATCGCGACCGCCGCGACCGAGGCGACACCGACGCCGACGTACCGCGCCGTCTCGAGCGACCACTCCCACGAATCCGCGAAGGCCTGCGAGAAGCCCTTGGGCCCGCCCTCCTTGGGCGCCTGCACCTTCGCCGCGCCGATGGGCGCGAGGGCGACGTCGATCGAGGCCAGGGAGGTCAGGTGGTCGAGCACCTTGAGCCGCCCTTGGACCTGCTCAATTTGCAGGCGGACCGCGTCGAGCCGATCAGACATCGTCAAGATGTCGGTGACCGTCTTCGCCTGCCCCAAGAGCGTCAGGTACTGGAGTTCCGTGCGCTCCAGGTTGCGCAAGCGGCTCT
>CAMAUF010000221.1 GCA_945861295.1 bacterium
GCCGTGAATGGGCTCGCCGTTGAGCCGGTGCAGGCCCGGTTGATGCGTGACTTCCCACGTTCAAGAGAGGCCCTCGAGGTGGCGACGGCCGCATCGGAGCGCGAGCCCCTACTGGCGGGCGTCGTCTTCTACCGGCAAGGACGCCTGGCGCAGGCGAGGTCGGCGCTGCAGGCGGCATTGGCGGCGTCCACCAGCGGCCCGGACTCCACGGAAGCGCAATACTACTTCGGCGCGGCGCTGGAGGACGCCGGTGACTTCGCAGCGGCTGTTCGGGCCTACGACGCCGTCCCGACAGGGTCCGCCTTCGGACATCGCGCGCGTTGGTGGGCCGCCACGCTGACCGAGGCGCTCGCCGATCCCCCGGGTGCGAGCGCTCGCTACCTGGCCGTGGCGGCGATGAATGGCTCGTTCAGCACCGAGGCAGGATACCGGGCCGGGGCCATCTTTGGAGCGGCGGGAGAGGAAGGTTTGGCCCTCGAAGCTTGGGCGCAGGTCGCTGGCCCGTCCGCAAAAGTCCGGTTCTGGCAGGCGCGGCTTCTCGATCGCGCCGGCCAGCCAGCCGCGGCGCCGTTCGCTGACCTGGCCCAATCGGACACCGAAGGTTTTTACGGGCTGGTGGCGGCGGCCCGCCTCGGCGCGTCGCCACTGGACTGGCACTATCGCCCGTTGCCGGACGCTGAGGACGACGCGGCGACCTTGCTGCGGCTGTCGTCGGTGACTGGCGGTCACGCGGCAGCGGTTCCAGCCGTCATTACGGAACTCCTGCGCGCCGGCTTCGATGCCGAGACCGATGAGGCGCTGATCCGGTACGCCGCAGCCGGCCCGGCGGAGACGTTCGCGGCGGCCAGCGTGGCGGTCTCGCTCGGACGAGCCGCAATCGCGCTCTCCCTGTACCGGAATCTGGAGGCCGCGGGGGCGCTCCCAGGGTTGGCGGACCTCGGGGCCGTCGACCGCCTCCGCTTTCCTATCGGATTTCGGGGAGAGCTTGAGGCGGCGGCGTTGGAGTTCGATGTCGATCCGCTGCTTCTCGCGGCCCTCGTGGAGCAGGAAAGCTTGTGGGACGCGGAGGCCTGGTCGTTCGCCGACGCACGGGGCCTCACGCAGGTCATCCCTCCCACCGCGGTCGCGATCGCGTCCGAAATTGCCGCAGGTTCCTTCGAGCTCGGACAGCTTTGGGACCCAGCGGTCAGCCTCCGCTTCGGCGCATACTATGTCTCGGTCCAACTGCGCCGGTTCGGCTCTCCCGAGGTCGCGCTGGCGGCTTACAATGGCGGGCCCGGTAACGCGCAGCGCTGGGCCGCCGGCGGCGGCGATGCCGCCGATTTCGTCCGTCGAATCGACTTTGTGGAGACTGCCGACTACGTGGAACGAGTAATCGCGCATTGGCGGACCTATTTGGCGCTGTATCCGCGTTGACTTGGCAGCCATGTGCACCGGTGATATGGTGAACGACCCAGCGAAACGATTCGAGAGGTACCCGGATGTCGACCAAGCGTACGTATCAGCCACACAGGAAACACCGTTCACGGGTTCACGGCTTTCGGCAGCGGATGTCTGACCGGGGCGGCCGTGAAGTGCTTCGGGCCCGGCGCCGGCAGGGCCGGAAGCGGCTGACGCAGGTTTAGCGTGGGCGCCGTCGGCCGCCTCCCTGGGGGGCGGGATTTTGAGGCCGTGTTCAAAACAGGGGGCTCCGTCGCGGGGCCCCTTTTTGTTGTCCGATTCGTGCGGCGGGATACGGAGAGTTCGCGGTGGGGTTTCGCCGTGGGCAAGAAACTCGACAAGCGGGCCACAATCCGCAACCGCATGCGGAGGCGGCTCCGCGCCGCGGCCGCGACGACGTCGATAGCCGGCGGGGACATCGTCGTTGTGGCACGGTCGCGGTCGCTGGACGCGCCCTTCGACGATCTCGTCCGGGAGTTCGACCGCCTGATGAAACGGACGGGCCTTCCGGCGGCGGCTAAAGCATGAAGCGGGCCGTCCTGGCGGTGATCCGGTGCTACCAGGTCGCGATTTCGCCCTCGCTGCCGGTGTCGTGCCGGTTTGCCCCGAGCTGCTCCCGGTATGCGCACGAGGCGATCGAGCGCTTCGGCGTTTGGCGGGGCGGCTGGCTCGCGGCCCGCCGCATCCTGCGGTGCCGGCCCGGCGGCGGTTCCGGGTTCGACCCCGTCCCCGAGCGGTGACGGCTCCGCGACCAGCCTCTTCTCGAGAATGTTTCACGTGAAACAGAGTCGCCACCAACCTGCCGAGCCCCACTGATGAAGCTGATGAAACCGTACAACGAAAGATCACAGCTATTGCTGACTGGCCGACACCCCTGTTTCACGTGAAACACCGCCCACATTTCCCTGCCAGGGACTCCTATCGAGGCTCACTCTCGCCGTCACGTCCCATGGCAGGCACCGTTTGGCGGGAAGCCAGCGACGCCGCCTTCCCGCTGTCCCGTTAGGAACGCCCCTGCTAGCCTTACCCCCCGTGCATCTCCGTGATCGCAGCCTGTTGGCTGGTCTCCTCCTTCTCGTCCTGACGCTCGCCGCCTGCGGCGGTGTCGCCAACCCGGATGGTTGGGCGCCCATTCTCGAAGACGAAGGCCGCTTGCTGGTCTTCCCCGAAAAGGACCGGCTCGAAGCCCGTTCGCTCGATACCGGCGCCGTCCTTTGGCGCTTTCCCGATAAGAACAAGCCCGACCAGAAGAAATTGAAGTTCGAAGCCGTCTACGACGACCCCATTCGCGACGGCGGCGCGCTCCACTTCGCCTCTCTCGATGGCAAACTCATCTCCCTCAACGCGGCCGACGGTTCCCTTCGCTGGGTACGTGACGATTTCAAGGGCGGAGTGATAGGTGGGCCCGTCCTCGTCAACGGACTGCTCATTTTCGGCACAGACGCCTCCCGGATCTACGCACGAAACGCAACTGACGGAAGCCCAGCCGCGTCCTGGCCCCAGGACGGGATAAATCCCGGCGAACAGGTCTGGGCGCCCCCGGTCGTTTCAGGCGAAGTTGTGATCGTCGCCACTATGGGCGGTTCGGTCCAAGCCTACCGTCTTGCCGACGGCTCGCCCGCCTGGGCCGAGCCGTTCCAGGCAGAAGGCGCCGTCGGAGATCTCGCGGTCGTTGGCGGCAAAGTCTTCGTGCCCAGCCTCGACAAGCACGTGTACCTGCTCGACCCGGCGACCGGAAGAGAAGCCATCGCCGCCTTTACGGCCACCGATTGGGTTTGGACCACTCCCGCCGTTGCCGACGGGGCGGCCTACTTTGGCGACTTTGGCGGCCAAATCGTGGCATTGGACCTCGCAACCGGGCGGAATCGCTGGGCTGCGCCCTATGACGCCGCGTCCAAATCGAAGGCTGCCCCCGTCCTCATCGGTGGCGTGCTCATTCTGGCCACGCGCGATGCGGTCGTGCACTTCCTGAACGCCGCTGACGGGACCCGCCTGAACGCCGTCCCTCTCCCCGACTCCGGCACGGTGCGTGCGCCCATCACGGTTATCGGCGGGAAGGGCTATATCGTGACCACCGATGGCCACGTCTACATCGCTGACCCGGCCAATCGCTCCGTGAACCTGGCGCCCGGAGGGAGGAACTGATGCTGGAATTCTTCAACATCGCCCTCGTCAACCCGATGATCAACCTCCTGGTCGTGCTCAACAACGTGCTTTTTGGCAGCTTTGGGCTTGCGATCATCGCCTTCACCATCATCGTCCGCATCGTGACTTGGCCGCTGACCTACCGACAACTCAAGCAGACGCGGATTATGCAATCCGCGCAGCCCCGAATGGCCGAAATTAACAAGAAGTACAGCGATCCGAAGCGCCGCCAAGAAGAGATGATGAAGGTCTACAAGGAGGTGGGCTTCAACCCGCTGGGCTGCTTCACGGGCATGGTCGTCCAAATTCCCGTCCTCTTCGCCCTTTTCTACGCCATACGAGTCACCCTGCCCGAGTCCCCTGAAGCTCTGGATCGCCTGGGTGGGAAACTCTTCTCCTGGGGGTATGTCCAATCCGCCATCCCCATCGAAGACCACTTCCTCGGCCTCGACCTCAAGGCCAACAGTCACATCTTCATGGTCCTTCTCGTGGGCCTCACGACCTTTGCCCAGAGTAAGACCACGACTACAGTGGCCACGGACGACCGCACGCGGGCCCAGCAGCAGATGATGGCGTACATGATGCCGCTCATGTTCGGCTTCTTCGCTCTCAGTTTCCCGAACGGCGTCAGCGTCTACTGGATCGTGAACTCACTCGTCGGCATCTTCTTCAACATCTTGGTGTACGGCTTCCCGCTCCTGGGCTTGAAGCCGCTAATGGACATCAAGGTCAAGCCATCGACCGTGACGGCGGGGGCTCCCCCGGGCCCTCCAAGCCGCGTTGAACCTCCCCGAGAACCGAGGAATGCACATGAACCAAGCCGAAGCAAGCGGCCGAACCGTCGAAGACGCTCTAGCTAGTGCCCTGGCGCAGCTGGATACCAGTCGGGACCAAGTCGAATTCGTCGTACTGGACGAAGGGCAGCGTGGCAAGCTGTTCGGCCGCGGTTCCCGAGACGCCGTGGTCCGCGTCACGCGCCTCACGGAGGGGGAAGTTGCCGCCGACCCCACACCTGCGCCGTCCACCGA